>QIAS01000331.1:0-7049 GCA_003225615.1 Acidobacteriota bacterium
AGAAGATTCGGCTGCTGATCTTTGATCTGGACGGCACGCTGATTGATTCGCGGCTTGACCTGGTGCACTCGGTCAATGCCATGCTGAGGCATGTCAAGCGTCCTGAACTGCCAGACGAAGTGATTGCCACCTATGTGGGCGACGGGGCGCCTATGCTGGTGCGGCGCGCCTTGGGCGATCCCAAAAACGAAGCCTTCGTGAAAGAGGCCTTGGAGTATTTCCTCACTTATTACCGTGCGCACAAGTTGGATCATACTCACGTTTACGACGGAGTCAAAGAAACCCTGGAGGCTCTTCGCTCTGCGCACAACGGAAGTCGCCGGCAGATGGCGGTGCTCTCCAATAAGCCGGTAAATCCTTCCCGCGCCATCGTCGAAGCGTTGGGGCTGGGCGGCTTCTTCGTTTCCGTGTACGGGGGCAATAGCTTTGCTACCAAGAAGCCTGATCCGCTCGGGGCCAAGTCCATCCTCAAGGAAACGGGGGCGCGGCCGGAAGAGGCGCTGATGGTTGGCGACTCCTCTCACGACATTCTCACTGGCCGCAACGCCGGGCTTTGGACCTGCGGCGTCACTTACGGCTTTGCTCCGCATACGTTGTGCGAAGCCCCTCCCGACGTGCTTGTGGATACGCCGCGTGAGCTTGCGGAAGTGTTCAGCTCGTAAGTCATTGAAAGTTGGTTTGGGAACTTCTGTAAGACGTATAGCTAAAAGATAACAATCGTCTACGGTGACTTATAGGCTCGGGTTGCTGCCCCGTACGACCTTCCAGGTCATCCCGCCGCTTGGTGCGCCTAGACGGGCCTCGCTGCGCTATTAACGGCCATCCTACGATGTAGGCAGGTGTAGTTTGCGGTGCTCGTGAGCTGGTCTGTGGGCCCAATTTTGGTTAGCTCGAGGATATTATTGAAAACTCGTGATCATCCATTCCAACAAATCGTCTCGAACATCTAGAGCACCCTCCTTCGTGTACCTTCGCGTCCTTGGTGGTGAAAGAAAAGCTAGAACCACCAAGGACACGAAGGGGCACGAAGGCTTCAGCTCCAAACTGCGGTAAACTGGCAATACTTCCGAGATGAACAACTCAAACGCCAGCTTCACACCGGCGGAATTGCGCCAGCTGCGCAGCTTGAAGAATCCCCACGGGATCCAGCGCTTCCTGGATGAAATGCCTTATCACGTCGCCGATACCGCGTGGTCGCCGCGGCGTATCTTGCGTGAGGAGACGGCGCATTGCTTTGAAGGCGCCATACTGGCTGCGGCGGCCCTGCGCGCCAATGGATATCCTCCGCTGATTTTTGACCTTGAAGCTGAGCACGACACCGATCATGTGGTGGCCATCTATCGCTCACACGGTCACTGGGGTGCGATTGCGAAATCGAATTACACCGGATGCCGATATCGCGAGCCCGTCTACCGCTCGTTGCGCGAGCTGGCATTGAGTTACTTCGACGTGTACGAGCGTTCCTTGCGGACGTTTTCGCGGCCGGTAAACCTGGCGCGCTTCGATTCGCGGCACTGGATGACCACCGAGAAGCCGATCTGGTTCATTGCCGAGTATCTATTCGAAATCAAGCATTACCCTTTGATCAGCCGGGCCCAGGCGGCGCGTCTCCACCGGCTGGATGAGCGATCTTTCCGGGCAGGGTGTTTGGGAAGGGCAGAGAAGAAAAGCATTGTTGATTTTTGATTGTTGAATGAAGATCCCGAAGCCGCAGCCGACTGCTTCAGTCGGGATTTTTCAATCAACAATCAAAAATCAACAATCAGCAATTTTTCTCGCACCTTCCCGGAACTCGCCGGGTTAAAGGTACGTAAGTGAAATTATGATGTGGCGCAGTGGTGTTTTGATTCTGGCTTTGTCTCTGGCTTGCCCTACCTTGGGACAGCAGAAGGACAATGCTGCGCAAATTGGGACCGATCCCAATGCTTCCCATGCGGACCAGCCCCCCTCTCCCAACGAGGTGGTAAAAGCTATGGGGGAAATTGCCGTCCCTCAGTTGCTGCCGCTGCGGCCCCGCGCTGCCAAACTTGCTCCCGGATCTCTAACCAACGAACAAGTTAAGCAACTGATCAACCAGGTCGCGGAAAAGGACATTGAAAACGACAAACGGCAGCGCAATTACACTTATACCCAGCGGCAGGAAGTGCACAAGCTGGACGGCAAGGGGCAGCTTAAATCGACTGAAACCGAAACCCACGAAGTCATGATGCTCTACGGCGAGCAGGTGGAACGGCTGGTAGCGAAAGATGACAAGCCGCTCTCCGATAAAGAGAACGCGAAAGAAGAAAAGAGAATTCAGAAAATCATCGACAAGAGAAAGAATGAAAGCGACGAGGAACGCAAGAAGCGGCTGGAGAAAGAAGAGAAAGACCGTGAGCACGACCGCGAGTTCGTGCGCGACGTAGGAGATGCTTACAACTTTAACTTTGTCGGAATCCAGTCGCTGGACGGCCGGGATAACTACGTCATCGATGCCGAGCCCCGGCCCGGGTTCGAGCCCCATCACAAAGATACCAAACTGCTGTCCAAATTTCGTTTTCGCATCTGGATAGACGCCGCAGAAAAGGAATGGGCCAAACTGGACGCGCAGTGCATTGACACGGTTTCCTGGGGATTGTTTCTGGCGCGCATCCATAAAGGCTCGGGCATTGCGATTGAGAACACGCGCGTGAATGACGAAGTCTGGCTGCCCAAGCACCTGGATGCGCGTGTGGATGCGCGGCTGGCACTGGTGAAGGGATTCAACCTCGATTTCGACGTTACTTACAAGGATTACAAGAAGTTCCGCACGGATACGAAGATCGTGGGCGTGGGCGAAGTGCAGGAGCAGAGGTAGGACTGGTTCGTCCTGATTCGAACTTCCCGGCAAACTCATCCAATGGCGGTGTGTAGGCTCCGCTTAGCATCACAAACTGGTTCCTTTGCGCACGTTATAATAGAAAGATTCTCCAGGCCAGAAATTGCATTCTGAGAGCCGGGGGAGAGAAATTGGCAGCGCCACGGAACTGCAGATTCCTCGCTCCGCTCGGAATGACAAACTCAGCGGGGGCTAAGCCAACGCGAAGAGCTGAGGTCAAAAGGGCTGAAGCTGATCGCTGACAGCTGAAAACTTATCGAGTATGGATTTCCGACTCATCAGTGACTACAAGCCGCGCGTGTTTTTGATCGCGAACAGCACCAGGTGCTGCTCGGCGTCACCGGGTCGGGCAAGACGTACACCATGGCCAAGGTCATTGAGGCAGCAAACCGGCCTACTTTGGTCATGGCCCATAACAAGACTCTGGCGGCGCAGCTTTATCACGAATTCAAAAGCTTCTTTCCCCACAATGCGGTCGAATATTTTGTTTCTTATTACGACTACTACCAGCCGGAGGCTTATGTTCCTGCGGCGGATCTCTACATTGAAAAAGAAGCCACCATCAACGACGAACTGGACAAGCTGCGGCTTTCTGCGACCAAGTCGTTGTTTGAGCGGCGCGATGTTCTGATTGTGGCTTCGGTGAGCTGCATCTACGGTCTGGGATCGCCCGAGGCTTATTACGGCATGCTGCTGTTTTTGGAAAAAGGCCAGAAGATCAAGCGCGAGGACATTACGCGCAAGCTGGTGGAAATCCTCTACGAGCGCACTGATGGCGAGTTCCGGCGCGGCACTTTCCGGGTGCGCGGCGATGTGATTGAAGTTTTCCCGACTTACGATGACATGGCGTATCGCATCGAGTTGTGGGGCGATCAGGTCGAGTCGCTTTCCCAGATCGACCCGCTGTTTGGAACCGTGAAGCAGAAGTACATGCGGCTGCCCATTTATCCAAAGACTCACTATGTGATGAAAGAAGAGACCCGGGCTTCAGCCATCGAGTCAATCAGGAAAGAGTTGGCATGGTGGGAAGTGGAACTGGAAAAGCAAGGGCGCGTGGTTGAGGCGCAGCGCGTGCACCAGCGCACTATGTTTGATCTGGAAATGATCAAGTCGGTCGGATATTGCCATGGCATCGAGAACTACTCGCGGCATTTCACCGGACGGCTGCCGGGCGAGCCTCCACCCACTCTTTTGGATTATTTTTCGCGCGATTTCATGATGTTTATCGATGAATCCCATCAGACGGTGCCGCAGCTGCACGGCATGTATCACGGGGACCGCTCGCGCAAGGAGTGCCTGGTGGAGTATGGCTTCCGGATGCCTTCGGCTTTGGATAACCGGCCTTTGACCTTTGAAGAATTTGAGCACCGCATGAATCAAATCATTTACGTTTCGGCGACTCCCGGGCCTTATGAGTTGACCAAGTCGGCGGGCGTAGTGGTGGAGCAGATTATCCGGCCGACCGGGTTGATCGATCCGCCGGTTGAAGTCAGAGCGGTGAAAGGACAGATTGACGATCTGCTGCACGAAATGCGTGATCGGGCAGAACGCAAAGAACGCGTGCTGGTGACAACTCTCACCAAGCGCATGGCGGAAGACCTGGCCGAGTATTACTCCGAGGTGGGCGTGCGCTGCCGCTATATGCACTCGGAAATCGAAACTTTGGAGCGGGTAAAGATTCTGCGCGACCTGCGCAAAGGCGAGTTCGATGTGCTGATCGGCATCAACCTGCTGAGGGAGGGATTGGATTTGCCTGAAGTTTCGCTGGTGGCGATCCTCGATGCCGACAAAGAAGGATTCCTGCGATCGAATGGATCGCTCATTCAAACCATTGGCCGCTGCGCGCGCAACTTGAACGGGCGCGCCATTATGTATGCCGACCGCATGACCGACTCCATGAAGAAGGCGATCGACGAGACCAACCGTCGTCGCGCCATTCAAACTGCGTACAACGAGGCGAATGGGATCACGCCGGAGTCGATTGTGCGGCCGCTGGAAATGTCGCTGGCCTCAATTGTGGCAGCCGATTATGCGGATCTGACGTCGGTGGAGGCGGACGGAATTCCGGAGTTCAAATCGCAGGAAGATCTGGACGCTTACATCGTGAAGCTGGAAAGCGATATGCGCGAGGCGGCCAAACGATTTGAGTTTGAGAAAGCGGCCAAGCTGCGGGACACGATCAAGGATCTGCGGACGAAGGAATTTCTGTTCGCTTAGATCCCTTCGTTCCGCGGTGGCTCGGAGGTAGAATGCAGTTATGAGTGAAGAAATCTCCGAACTGCTGAAAAAGGCGCTGGCGCTTCCGGCTGCAGCCCGCGCGGCGCTGGCCGGCTCGCTCCTCGAAAGTCTTGACGAAACCGTGGATGAGGGGGCGGAAGCGGCTTGGCAGGAGGAGATCGCACGCCGCATACAAGAATTGGATTCAGGAAAGGTAAAGCCTGTCGCTTGGGCGACAGCCCGCCGGCAGATCTCGACCATCCTCAATGGCCGGTAGACGGCTCGAACTTCATCCCGCCGCACTTTCAGAACTGAAGGCTGCGGTGGAATGGTACATGGAGCGCAGTGAGCCTGCCGCTCAGGAATTTGTTGCTGAAGTCGATCGAGCCACCGGGTGATCAAGTCGCCACGGCGTTGGCCAGCCGGTGAGCACGGCACCCGCAGATTCATCTTGCAACGGTTTCCTTTCGCAGTGACCTACCGGGAAAAGGATTCCAGCATACAAATTCTGGCGTTTGCGCACGGACATCGACGCCCGGGGTACTGGAAGGCACGGCTCTGAGAATGGCATCCCGGAAGAAGCAATTTTGTTCGCCTAAACCTTTTAACCACGAGGGCACAGGGGGAAGTACGAAGTACGATGTACCGAAGTTCACGTCGCAAGAGTGTGGCTTTGGACGCCTCTAAACTTCGTACTTCGTAAATCGTACTTCTGATTTCTTCTTACTTTCCGCTTTTCGCAGCCACGGCCAGCGGCTTGCGGTAGAGCACCGCGCCGGATTCCTTTTCCATTTGGAAGTTTACGTCGGCGGCGGAGGGAATTTTTTCACCGTCTCCGAGGAGCAGGTAGCCTCCGGGCTCGAGGTAGAGATGAAGGCGCTGCACCAGGGCAATTTTCTGAGTCACGGAAAAATGGGGCAGCACATCCATGCAGAAAATGCAGTCGAAACGGCCCAGGTAGGCGGGGCGAGCCAGGTTCATGGGTGTGAACGTCACCAAATTGCGCAGGCGCGGTTTGGCAAGCAGGTGTTCCCCAACCTTTGCGAAATAAGCCTTGATCAAAGGCCGTGGGACTTGGGCGAGCGCCTTGCGCAAGTAGAGGCCTCGTTCGGCAACCTGCAGGGCGGAGCGGCGAATGTCGCTGGCCAGAATGTGGATGTTCCATCCACCACCGCCACAGTTCACTTCGTGGCAGATCGACATGGCGATCGAGTAAGATTCTACTCCCGTCGAGCAGCCCGCGCTCCAGATGCGGAGGGTGCGCGGGCTCTCGCCGGACTTGCGTTGGTGCAGCTCGGGGAGGAGCTTGCCGGCAAAAGTCTGGAACGCATTCGTGTGACGGAAGAAACCGCTATCCCCGTCGAGCAGGGTTTCCAGCAAAGATTCGCATTCCGTTTCGGAGGAGCGGAGAAGGCTGAGAAGGTCAGGGGCCGAGCCCAAGTGGCGTGATTCGAGGTAATTGCTCACACGCGCCATGAGAATGTCTGTGGGAGAGTCCAGCAGAACGCCAGCCTCACGCTCCAAAAGTAGGCGTAGCTCAGACAACTCGTGTTCGAGGATGGCTACACTGGTGCAAGGTTTGTGCCTGCCATTCAGCGTCCGGGGGCTGGAACCGGTGCTCATGGAATTTGCTCCGTTCTTGCAGTCGCGGCCTGCCTGATGGACCAGGTTTTCTTAGCGCCCTTGTCTTCCTCGGTTTCCACCTGCTTCTCTGCGAACCTCAATTCCTTTTCCAAGGACGAAAAGCGCTGCAGGATCTCGTGCATGCGCAGAGCCATGTTGCGTATGGTGTCAATCTGCGAGCGGGCAGCAGCGGACAGGCTGCCGGGCTCGAGCAGCATCAGTTCCGAGTTGCCCAACACGGACGTAAGTGCGTTGTTCAAGCTGTGGCGCATATCTAGCATGTAGCGACCCAAGATGGCCTGGCCCTCGAGTTCGGCCTTGGCGTGCTCGGCTTTTTTTGCGCGCAGAATGG
>QIAS01000331.1:7066-7679 GCA_003225615.1 Acidobacteriota bacterium
AATCAGAACCAGCGCGTCCAGCCAGCCTTCGTGACGGGGGAGCACCAGAGCGCGAGGCTGCTCGTTGCGCACGGCTTGTGCAGCCTGTGCGGTATCGGATACGAACAGGACGGGCTTGACTGCGGGATTCAAGGTGAGCAGCACAGGAGAAAGGACGCTCGAACGTACGGCTCCGACCACTGCCATTTCGAAGGCGGCGGGGTCGAAGCCGTGGCACAGGTCGCCGCTCATCAGGGTAAAAGCGGGTAGACTGCGCTCGGTTTGCCAGCGGGCAGTGACAGCGCGGGAAAACTCCGCGTCGTCTGAAACAATCAATACGCTGGGCTGATCCACGTAGCCTCTCTCTGACCCTGTGTGCTTCAACTGTTCTCTTTCCCGCTCCCGTCGGAGGCTGCGTCGGGATTCCACTCCGGGGAATCGCCGGAGATCTCAAATTCCGGGGCCTCTGCCGGTTCTGCTGCGTCTGCCGGTTCTGCTACCTCGACTGGTGCTTCCGGAGATTGACTGGAAGTCGCTGCGCTACCGGTTGCAGCCGCGGCGGCTGCCGCTTTGCGCGGCTTGGTTGCGGTTGCGGGCTTGCCCTCGGAAACCGGGCGCGCGAGCGCATCCATGA
>QIAS01000331.1:7704-13691 GCA_003225615.1 Acidobacteriota bacterium
CACGAGCATACGCAAGGGCTGCCCCGAAGAATATTCGGCATGAAACATGACTTTCCACGATTGGCAGATCATGCGCAGACGGCTGACGGGTTCGTCGGCAGAGAATTGCGCCCTCCGGCAGTCGAGCGTGGTCACGCCGCGGCTTTCCAGTTGCCGCAAGCCATCGAGAATAGCGTTCAGGTCAGCATGCATCAGGCGGAAAAAGACGCGGCGCATGAGGAAGCTGAAGCGGGCAAAGGAAATCATGGCGGCGGGCACGAAGTACTTGTCGCCACATTGCACCTTGAGTTTTCTTCCCTGTTCCAGGATGCCGCTGTGCAGCAGTTCGCTCAGACTGCGGCAGCGCTGGGCAGAGATCATGATCTGCTCCAGCGGCTTAAGCCAGTCCGGTATGGTGAGGTCTACCTCGCCTAGCACCGGTTCGAGGACCTGGGCTACGTACTCGACATCCACGTCACTCTCTTCCAAACGCGAGGGAGCGCAATGAGAGAAGTACTGCACCAGCAGGAAATCGAGCTTGTCGCGGTCGGAAGCAGTTTTCTTGGCCTTGCGCAGATGATGAAGAAGCAAAGTCTGCAGGGACTGTTGCGTAGCCAGGCTGGTGGTCTGCAGGAACTGGCGCAATTGATATACCTGAATGCGGCCATCCACTTCGCGAAGCCACTGGCGAGCCTGTTCGATGGATTCCTGCGGCGGCGTGTCGTTACCCACCTCCAGGTCGGGGGAGCCAGGAACATCAATCACGAATTCTTTCGCCAGCGCGGAGTACACCGGGTACAGCAGGCGGGCCTCAGCCCACTCTGCAGCCAGATCGGGAAATGGCGGAATTGTGCTCATGGTTTCACGATCCAGTTGGCGACTTCCCGAGTGAAGCGCGCAGCCACCGCGGTCTGACCATTGTGGTACTGGACAGCGACAACGGAGGCTTCGGCGTCCAGCGAACCGTCAGAATTCTGCACACGTAAGGTATCGGCAAATTCCAGAGGCGTAGTAGCTGCGAAAAGAACTTCGCGGGGGGTGCCAAACTCAATCACCGTGCTTTCGGGAGCGCCCTCGCTCGCGACCCGGGTCAGCTTGACGGGAATGCGCACGGGCGTGGCTTCGGGAAAAAACTTCGCCAACCGGCCGACGATGCTGCCTGCCGATGCCTCCGACCCCAGAGCCTCGTTCGACACCGAATCACCTCGCAAGAGAAAGGGCAGCGGTCGGGCTCCCGTCTTCCCGGTTAGAAAGAGTATTCGGGGGAGCCCATGGACCGCACCGGGATTCAGAGATGCACGATGACAGCCAAACCTGTGAGTTGAGGAGAACACGCTAAGTTGCTGGTTTGACAGAGCGTTGGGTCGAGCGTCGGGTTATGAATCAGAGGAATCTTAGACGGCGCGTCTCAAAGTGACACGAACTGTCTCACCCGGAAAAATCGGGTAATTGGGTGATGGAGTCATTCGGGCCATCGAATCTCGGTTTTCAATCACCCGATGCTGATGACCAGATCACCCGATGCCCTTTGTTATTCTTGCGGTGTGCTAGGGATCCATAGAAGTGCTTGGCTTCTGGTGGTGGCGTCTGCGGGCTTGCAGATCCTGATTTTTCCTCTGCCTGGATTGTACGTTTTGTCGTGGGTCGCTCTGGCTCCCTTGATCGTGGGATTGTTGCGCGCGCGGCTGCCTGAAACCCTGCAATTGGCGGAGTCGCCCAGGCTGCTTCCTGCCGGGCCGTTGCAAGCTTTTGTTTTGGCGTACAGCTGCGGAATCGTGTGGTATGGCGGAACCTGTTACTGGATTTACGACACCATGCACCGCTACGGCGGGTTGCAGCGCCCCGTGGCTCTGCTGATTTTGTTCTTGTTTTGCCTTTACCTGGCCATCTACCACGGCATTTTCGGCCTGCTGGTGTGCGTGCTGGCAGGTCAAAGTCCATTCAGTCGCCGGGCACTTCTGGGTGCACCGTTCCTCTGGGTCGCGGTGGAACTGGCGCGGACGCGGATTACGGGATTTCCGTGGAACCTGCTGGGAATTGCGCAAGTCGGCAACGTCCCATTGGCAGGCGTGGCCAGAGCCACCGGGGTGTACGGAATTTCATTTGAAATCATGCTGGTGAACACGGCGCTCGCGGCCGCCTTCCTGGTGGGACGAGAGCGGCGGAATATGCTGCTGGTGGCGAGCTTGTCGGCCGCCGCTGTGCTACAAGCCGGAAGTTTAATAAAGCCAGCGGCTGTCCCGGCCGATCGCACTGCGCTGCTGGTGCAGGAAAATATTCCGATCCTTGAAGGGTCGGATTGGACGAAGGAATATTTCGAGAGCACGCTGCGCGATTTGACTTCGCTGAGCTCCAACCCCCCGGAAGGAAGGCGGCAGTTTGACCTGATTGTGTGGCCGGAATCACCGGCGCCTTTCTATACCAGCGATCCGATTTTCCGCGAGCACATCAGCAACGTTGCTCGGCAAACGAGAGCATGGGTTGTAGTGGGCGGCATTGGAACGACTAATGCGACGACAACGACGCAGCAGGCAATGCAGGTTTACAACTCCGCGGCCCTGGTGGACCCCACGGGCGAATGGGTGGCGCGCTACGACAAAGTTCACCTGGTTCCCTTTGGCGAATACGTCCCGTTTAAAAAGGCTTTCCCGTTCATGGACATGCTGACGAAAGAAGTTGGAGATTTTCAGCGAGGAGTGTCGCATGCGCCTCTATCTGCGGAGGGGACGAAACTGGGCATTTTCATCTGCTACGAATCGATCTTTCCCGACGAGGTACGCCAGTCGGTGGCAAAGGGGGCGGAAGTGCTGGTCAACATCTCTAATGACGGGTGGTATGGGGACAGCGGTGCCTATGCACAGCACCTGAACCAGACGCGCATGCGCTCGATCGAGAATGACCGCTGGCTGCTGAGCGCCACCAACACCGGGGTCACAGCTTCGATCGATCCCTACGGCCGCACCGTAGCGCGGGCCGAGCGCAAGGTCCGCACGGCGCTGGCGGCTCCTTATGCCCTGATCGACCGAACCACTTTCTACACTCGCCATGGCGACTGGTTCGCCTATGTGTGTGCGATAATTTCACTAGGAGCGCTGCTTACGCGCTTCGCCTTCCGGAGAGAGTTATAACCATGGTCGAAGAACTGGAACAGGAATACGCGGCGCTCAAGGATAAGGTCCGCGACCTCAGGGAGTACCTTTGACGCGGGCACGCTCCGCCAGCAACTGAGCGAAATCGAAAAGCAGGTCGCCGACCCGAATCTCTGGTCCAATCCTCAGAAATCCCAGCTGATCATGCGGGAAAAAAAGCGCCTGGAAACTGTGCTAGCCACGGAGGCGGAATTGGTTCGCCATGGCGACGACATCGTTGCCTATTTCGAGTTGGCGCACGAAGGCGAGAACGTGGACGCCGACCTGCGGCGGGAGATTGATTCTTTGCGGGCGCTGGTCGACCGGCTGGAGACGGAAACTCTGCTCTCCGGGGAAAACGACGCGCGTAACGCGATTGTCACCATTCACCCGGGCTCGGGGGGTACGGAATCGCAGGACTGGGCGGAGATGCTGCTGCGCATGTACTTGCGGTGGGCAGAACGCCAGGGTTTTCAGACCGAGCTCAACGACTACCAGCCGGGCGAAGAGGCGGGGATGAAGTCCGCGACATTTACCGTGACTGGCGATTATGCCTTCGGGCTGCTGACCAGCGAAATCGGCGTGCATCGCCTGGTGCGCATTTCGCCGTTTGATCAAGCCAAGCGGCGTCACACATCGTTCGCCAGCGTATTCGTCTCTCCGGAAATTGATGAAAGCATCGAAGTCAACATCAAGCCCGAAGACCTTCGGGTAGATACTTACCGCTCCAGCGGGAAGGGCGGACAGCACGTGAACACGACCGATTCGGCGGTACGGATTACGCATCTGCCGACTGGAATTGTGGTGGCTTGCCAGAACGAACGCTCACAACATAAGAATCGCGAACGCGCGATGAGCATGTTGCGCTCAAAGCTTTACGAATTTGAGCTGGAGAAAAAACGCGAAGCCACAAAGAAGATTGAAGACTCCAAGCTGGACATCGATTTCGGATCGCAGATTCGCTCATACGTGCTGCAGCCTTATCGCATGGTCAAAGATCACCGTACCAAGGTCGAAGTGGGCGACGTGGACCGGGTGATTGACGGCGACTTGCGGCCCTTCATTCGGGGCTACCTGCAAATGCGGCGGGCGGAGAAGAAATCGTGACTACGCGCGAAGCTTTCGTAGAACGCGGGCTGCGTCTGGAATATCTCACGGTCGGTTGGAATACTCTGGAGGCGTTGCTGGCTGTGGTGTTCGGCATCGCTGCCGGGAGCATCGCGCTGGTGGGCTTCGGGCTGGACTCCGTAGTTGAAGTTTCGTCGGGTGCTGTACTGCTCTGGCGATTGCGCTCCGATAGCATTGCCGAAAACCGGGAGCGTGCGGAACAGCGCGCCCTGCGATTGGTGGGATTGAGCTTTTTGGCTCGCGATCAAGGCCCTTGTGCAACGCGAAGCGCCGCAGCGGACTCTACCTGGAATCGCATTGGCGGTTGCTTCGTTAATCGCCATGCCGCTGCTGGCGCGCGCCAAGCGCCGTGTGGCCCGGAGTCTCGCCAGCAACGCGTTGCACGCCGATTCGCGACAGACCGACATCTGTGCCTACCTCTCGGCGATCACGCTAGGCGGCCTGCTGCTGAATGCGGTACTCGGCTGGTGGTGGGCTGATCCAGTTGCCGCATTGGCAATGGCGCCGTTAATTGCTAAGGAAGGAGTGGAAGCCCTGCAGGGAAAAACTTGCTGCGACGCAGACACGTGCACGGGAGAGGCAGCAGCCCTCGATGCGCGCAAGTAAGTCCAGTTCGACGACGGGCAAGCGGAGGGTGGTACCGCGTCCAAAACTCGGGAAGCGCTTCAACCAAGCTTTGACCTTTGCTTCCAGAATGCACGGCCAGCAGACAAAGAAGGGCACCGAGGTTCCCTACATCGCGCACCTGCTCGGGGTCGCGGCGCTGGTTCTGGAAGCGGGCGGCGATGAAGACCTGGCTATTGCCGCGCTGCTGCACGATGTGGTGGAAGACTGCGGTGGCGTGCCCGTGTTGAAGGAAATCAGACGGCGTTTTGGGGCACGCGTGGCGCACATCGTCGACGGCTGCACGGATGCATACACTTTCCCCAAGCCGCCATGGCGCGAACGCAAGGAGCAGTACCTGCACCGACTGCGCAGAGGTGATGCCGGCACGCGCCTGGTATCGGCGGCGGACAAGCTTTATAACGTCCGCTCGATTGTCAATGACTATCGGGAGATTGGGGAATCAATCTGGGAACGGTTTACGGTTCGACGCGAGGGCACGCTTTGGTACTATCGAGCGCTAGTGAAGGAATTTCGACGAACACCCAACCGGCTGAGTAGAGAACTGGAAAGAGCATTTCGCGACCTGGAAAGAATCGCCGGTGTGAATGGACATTCCGACCCGGCATCGGGTCGTAAAGCGCAGTAAAAGGGGCCCAAGTTATGCCGCGCATGATTGATCTCATCCGGGCATCGGCCGTGCNGTGGCGCTCTCACCGTACCCGCTGCCGAAATGATAGAGATCCTGGTTCACCTCGCCAATCACAACAAAATCTTCAGCCAGCAAGCCAAGCTCACCTTGGCTGGCTGGGATGAGGCGTCGGCCCTCGCCGTAGCCGCCGACCCGCGCTCGTCTGCGGAAGTGCTCGAATACATGATTTCGCCGCATAACCTGCGGCCCCGGTTGCTTGCTGCCTTGCTTGAGAATCCCACGGTCACTGCGGAATCGATTATTCAGTTAGCAACTTCTGGATCGCGGGAAACAGTAGATGCCATTTTGAAGAGCAAACGTTGCGGCCAGTCGCCTGCAATTCAGAACGCGCTTGCCTCGAATCCTAATTTTCGGGCGGCCGAATCGGCTGCCCTGGAACAGATGGAGGCTTCGAACGCGGAGGCTGCCGCCGTGCCGCCCGATAGCGCTGCGGCTGA
>QIAS01000575.1:0-514 GCA_003225615.1 Acidobacteriota bacterium
TGTAGCCTTTTTCAGCAAGCAGTGCTGCCAGGACCCCGCTCTGCGTGGCCATCGGGTCTACCGTGTTCTTCATCATAGTGAGCTTTCCTGCGGTGACCGCGCCGAGTGTGGCGTGCCGGCTTGCTGAAATGCCGATCGCGTGCTGAATTTGCTCCCAGCGAAGGTTGAGTGCGCGGCCCGCAACAATGGGAGAGACAAAAGCCGTCAAGGTAGCATGATGCCAGCCACGCTCGCGAATGCCGGGGAACGCGGCCTCGCAAAAGCGCATTTCAAATTCGTGGCCGAGCACGAGGCCAACGATCAAATCTCTTCCATTACTTTTTGCGCGTTCACAACAAGCCAGCGCGGCCGGAAAAATGTCCGATGGATGCGACGGGTCTTGCTTCCAATAAATGTCGTTGTAATCCATGCAGCGGATCATTAGCGCGTTGGCCAGCGATGCGGAGACCGCGTCCACGCGCTTGCCGGTTCCAATCACGGTGGCCGGTCCGGGAGCGGCGATCTCGTCAAGCAA
>QIAS01000575.1:524-1654 GCA_003225615.1 Acidobacteriota bacterium
GTGTTGCTGGTAACCCCCGAGCGCGCAGCCGACCGAGTCGAGCAGAAAGCGCTTGGCCTGGTACGCGGCATCCTGCGCCACGTCCTTGTAGTCAAGGGAAGCGGCCCAGCGCGCCATGGTGGCGGTTACCGTTTCGTTTATTTCTTTAACCGACAAGATCTCTCCTGGTTAGCCGCTCATTTCACTTTGACATTCTTCGGATTTTTGAACGGCAGAAACGCCATAAAGTCCGCGTGATGCACAATGTATGCCTCTGTCGTGCGTTTCACCAGATCGCCTTCGGCCGCGTGGGCGGCAATGATGTGGCAGACGGCGTCGGGTACGCCGCATTCCAGTGCGAGTGCGACGCCGGTAAAGGGATGGCGCAACGCCTCACCGCGTTCGCTCTGCCGGCTTTTGCCATCGGGCCCAAGCTCATACTCAAGCAACTTGCCAACATCAGCCAATATCGCGCCCGCAATCACGGTATCGATATCAACAGGCAATGAACGTCCCATGAACTGTTGCATGGCTTTGGCCGATTCGCGCGCGATGTGCACCACACAGCGTTTGTGCTCCATGAAGGTGATGGGGCAATTGGGGACAAGAAGCGTAAAGGGAATGTGATTGAGGTCGTCAGGCTTTAGTGGACTGCGCTCCAGCGCTCTGATCCAAGTGGCGGTAACTTGCTCGCGCAATTTCGTGTCTCCAATCCACTGAATCTCCGGCCACAGTCGTGCGACCGCCTCACGCATGCTTCGCCTCTCCGTGTCAAACCACCTAGCTTATCGTGCAAGTGCGGGGGGCGTCGAGGGGCGGGCAGAAGAACTCGTATTTGCTCCCAAGCGTTTACGCGATTAGGATGGGCGACCATGAAGATCTCGATTTCTGCAATTCGGCTGCCGGCTTTCCTCATTTGCCTCGCGCTCGCGCCCCAATCCATTCAAGCTGCCGCACCTGCCCAAGGCAGGACGGTGTACGGAGCCAAAGATGCCGCCGCGAGCGTCTACTTCACCCAGGAAGGTTTCGTCGACGCCAACGGCATCATGATCTACTACAAGACGCTTGGCCGCGGCGAGCCGCTGCTGATCGTGCACGGCGGTCCGGGTGCATCGCACGATTATTTCCTGCCCTTTCTTCTGCCGCTGGCG
>QIAS01000575.1:1682-2280 GCA_003225615.1 Acidobacteriota bacterium
ACGCGGCTCCGGGCGATCCCAGCAGTTGGAGAATCCCTCCGGCTACACCGTCGAGAACATGGTCGAAGATGTCGAGACGGTGCGCCAGGCGCTCAATCTGGGGAAGATCAGCTTGCTGGGTCATTCCTACGGAGGCGCACTCGCGCAAGCCTACGCGCTGAAATATCAACGCAATCTGAGTCATTTAATTCTGGCGAGCACCTGGTCAAGCACTAAGGCACTGAACGAAATCTTCGTGCGCATGAAGCAAAAGATGTCACCGGAACTGCGCGAGCGCATCGACAAAATGGAAGCCGAGGGCCTGTTCGGACACGGCAAAGCTTATGAAAAAAACCGCTACACCAATGAGTACATGATCACCGCCTGGGGCGAGGGATACTTCCCGTACATTTACCAGAATCATCCAGATCCCAATTACGATCCGATCGATCAGGGCAAAACGTCCTGGGACCTCTATCGCGAAATGTGGGGCTCGCATGGCGAGTTCGTGATCGATGGCAATCTGAAATCGGTCGAATACACGGACCGTCTCAAGACCATTACAGTCCCAACATAGATCCTGGTAGGTGATCACGACGAGTGAGATCCCTCGCTTTCC
>QIAS01000575.1:2467-2932 GCA_003225615.1 Acidobacteriota bacterium
CCAGGCGCTGGGCCTGCTCCGTGGTGAGCTGCTGGTCGGCGGAATAAAGCGCCACGCCTGAATCGCCCGATCGCAGGGACAAAAATCCGCCTTCCGGCACCGCGACATTCTTGTGCTCAGCCTCATAGCTGTACTGGATGGAACGCGCTGGCAGGTCGGCCGTCAAAACCAGTGCCGCACCCACTTCAGGATTCGAAATCCGACATTGAAAATCTGATTGCTGTTTAAAGTCAGCCTTGCCATTCATGCCTCGAAATTCTTCGGTGTCCAGCTCGAGCGCACGAACCAGTTCAGTCCATTTGCGATCTGCCTGCGACTCAAACGAGCCGTTTGAGCTTTGTCCGTGGTTGCTTTCTCGGCTTCCCAGATGCATTCTTTTCCTGAAGTTATCCGTAACCCAACCCATGATTGCACCCTTTAAGATAGTTGTCAGATGCAACAGGTTGCTGAACGGTAGTCTGCTTG
>QIAS01000332.1:0-4458 GCA_003225615.1 Acidobacteriota bacterium
GGATTTCCAATTCAAGGTTTCGCGCCAGATGCAGAAGCCTGCCACCGTCCACCAATGTGTGGGCCACTTCCAGTCCCGGTCCCAGATAGGAGAAAGGCAGAACGGTTGCGTCGTCAATGACCGTGCCACAGTCCACTTCGCAGTTGCGCTCGACGCTGGCGGCTCGCGTAAGCAGCGCCGCGGCTCGAACTTTGCTGTGGGCTCCCACGTAGGCTGGACCGAGTATGCGGGCGCCGGAATCCACTCGGGCGCCATCGCCCAGCCACACGCGCGGCCTCACTTCACGCCCCAAGGGACGCAATTCGCAGCGCCGAGTGAGGGCATCGGTCACCAAGCGGCGAAAGTCGTAAGGGCTCTCCAGCCGGTTCAAATAGCCGTCGAACACGTAGCGGCTGGCACCCGGGCGATTACGATGCCACAAACTTCCATTCCAGAAGCTACGCAGCAACTCAGCGCATTCCTCCTCCTGCTTGAGATTGAACACACTGACTGGCAAGGCGCCTTCGGCATCCTGCACTGTCGTTACAGCCCTGCCGTGATCTCGGTGGTAACGGAGCACATCGAAATAGTCCAGCTCGGCATAGGCGGTCAATTGGATCAGGACCAACGCTTTAAAATCTTGCCTGGAATATTCGAAAAGCAGCCGCTCGACCGATGCGAGAAGTTCACCGGCTTCGGTGTACTCCAGGTCAGCAGTTGCTCCATCCCAGCTCAGCCGAGGAGCGTGGGCGAGATCAATGTCTGAAACAACAGAGATGGGTTGAACGCCATACCGCTGCAGGCGAGCAATGGTCCGGTTAAGGACGCTCTCCCCCAGCACATCGAGGAGCGCCAGGTTTCGATTTCCAAACGGAGCACTGCCGGCACCGGTAAAATCGTGGACGCTTGATTGGTTGGAATCCTGAACAATTATGATAGCGGCGGTGCGCACACAGTCTCCCTTTCTCCCGAGCTCGGTTCCGTTTCTATTAAGCGAGCGCTTCGTTCTCGCTGAAGTATGGGCCTGCCGGCGATACTTTGGGCGCCAGCACCGGCCCCTTGCCCCGCACCTGGACCACCCGCGTGGCATTCACCACGTTGGTCACAGTTGGTGACATAGCCACCGCGGGTTCGCGAACGCCATCGGATGCCAGGAGCGACTCGCGGATTTTCAGCCGTGCTTTGTGAAGTTGTGATTTGGAATTCCCCACCGAACACTTCAATAAGCGCGCGATCTCCTGATGTCCGTAGCCCTCCACGTCGTGGAGCAGAAAAATCGTGCGGTATCCCTGAGGCAGTTCGCCGATCGCGCGGATCAGAGCGATCCGATCCACCGTTCCCCGCAAACGCCCGTCGTCCTGGCAAAGATCAACTTTCTCTTTGGGAGCGTCCGGACTCGGACGCTGATCCAGCGACACCTGGCGTAAAGCTTTTTTACGGAAGTGCATTAGCGCCGTATTCACCGCCACCCGGTAAATCCAGGTGGACAGTGCGGAATCGCCGCGGAACGTTGCCAGCTTGCGAAAGACCTGGATGAATGCATCCTGGGTCAAGTCTTCAGCCTCTGCCACGTTGCCGGTCATACGCAGGCAGAGGGAATACACGTGGTTTTTGTGTGTTTCAAAAAGTTCAGCAAATGCCCCTTCTTCACCTTTGATCGCCCGTGAGATCAGTTGACGCTCGGAACTTCGGGTTCGCGCTGCCGTCGCTTCAGTCACCTGAATCTCCTTTCTAGTCTGTCTTAACTGGATTGGGCCCCTCGTTCGTGGCCTTGATCCGTCATCTGCAATGCGACAAATGTAAGTTCAATCGTTCCAGTTCTCTATCGGGTCTTACCCGTAATCAAAGAGCAAAGTTGCTGTACCTACAGGTGCCGGTGGGTGAAACACTTAGGACTCCTGCAGTGAGCGGCATTCCGTTCTCCGGGAAATCGTTTAGCGAGAAATATTTCCGGGAGATGTTGGTCAAGCCAGTAATAATGACCACGGAAACGGGAGGCACGAGTTCCTTCCGAATCGCCCGATCTACATCACTCGCGCCCAAAGGTTCTCCGTCCGATAGCCTTCCCACGGTGGTAGCGCGATACCCGGCGTTGTGCGAATCCAAACGGTTCTCTCCGGGGCTGTCTTTGAAGAGGGCGCAAGACGAGCTCGTGGTGGCAGAACGCTCGACGACACACAGCTCGCCTTCCGAAACAGTCTGCTTTCGAGCCACTCGGAGCCTCCTCCGGATCTCTCTACGGGTGAACGAAAGCTACTGGCTAGCCCGAATTCCATCAATCAGGACTACCCCGTAATTGCGTGCTCTAAAATCCGTAGCTCGGATATAAGTCACCGGTCCGCATGACGCGCCGCCGCCGCGTGTGACTCGGCATCTGGCGCTGACAGGTGCCCACAATGAGTAAGGGGATTTATGGTCAAAGGATCGGGCGACTACAGGAGTTAGCTGACATCCGTACAGGGTGTACCGGATAGCCTCGCTGCTTGACTTGCACCTAAATTGAAACGGTTCGCTCGTTCGAGCATTCGCGCTAGGGCGAGAGACAAAAGTTGCATGACATAACGGCTTGGCGGTAAGCCGTTCATGCATCGCGCCTGCTGGGTCGGCTTGCGGAGAAGTCGACCCGGCGGCGTGTTTCCATGTACTTGTTTCCTATCATCTGCTGTTTACCCAATTCACCAGGTTAATTCAGGGTCATGTTCGTACCGCCCAGGTTACGACGTTGGCTCAATCGTTGAAACACGGATCGTGTTATCTGACGAGTCGAGCGTGCCCGTGACTTTTACATCCTTGTTTTCGTACTGACTCGCCAGGTCCTGACGATCAAGTTTGTAGGTCGTATTGCTGGTGCTGTCTTTCAGCACAAGCTGATCTTTGCCCTTCACGATCTTGCCGTTAAAGCTCTGCTGCGTTTGTGAACTGGCCTTCCCGGGAGCATTCGCGTCCGGGCTGGCTTGCCCCTGCGAATTCGGAGCGGTGGCGGAACTCTGAGTGCTTGCAGGGAGCTCTTGTTGGGTTTGGTTCGGGTCCGGAAGTTGTGGATTGGAGGGCTTCTGTTGCTGCGCGACTAGCGGAATTCCTAAAGAAATCAGAGCCAGTAATAGCCCAGCGAATGTAGTTTGCTTGAGAGATTTTGAGCAATGCATTGTCCTACCTCCAG
Organism: Acidobacteriota bacterium; assembly: GCA_003225615.1. Taxonomy (GTDB): domain Bacteria; phylum Acidobacteriota; class Terriglobia; order Terriglobales; family Acidobacteriaceae; genus QIAS01. Next base: position 3,140 of record QIAS01000332.1, read on the forward strand.
CGAGAAACATCGCTATCCGATGGTAGGCCGCAAGTTTGTTGCCAGAGTCAGGCTCCCTTTATTCGCTGCAGGATGGCGCTAATTCGGCCACGGGCATGAGCAAAGAGCTCCCGGCTGGAGTAATTTTTTCTGAGTCGCGATATTCCGACTGTTCAAACGCAAAGGTCCTACAGGAACTTCCGTATGCACGTACCCGATGTACCCGATGGGCCTCAGTGACGCCCATTTCTACAGTAGGCGGATCGCCTTATTGGCGACCTCGGGCTACCGCCCCTGCCTGTGCCGCGAGGATCGTTCAGAGTTCAAAAACCTTCGGATCAGGCGCGCAGCGAGTCCCCGATCTGCTCCCCAGGTGTTTGGTGACGCGTAAACCTGGGGCCCCTATTCAGAATGGCCGTAGCTATCGAAAGGCTGGGTATGAAAGGTAAACAGGACGAAAAAGTTACCCCAATGAAAGTGCGCGAAAAGCCCGGAGCATTTTTGCGCGACATTGAGGAGATACGGCGGCGCGCGCGCCAGCATATCGAACGCGGCGCAGTTACCGAGGGCTACAAGGCCGACCGGGAGGCTGTCATAGGAATTCTGAACGAGGCGCTCGCGACCGAGCTGGTTTGCGTTCTGCGCTACAAGCGCCATCACTACATGGCATCCGGAATCCATGCTCAGGCCGTGGCAGATGAATTCCTTGAACATGCGGAAGAAGAGCAAAAGCATGCGGATCTGATCGCGGAGAGAATCACCCAGCTTGATGGCGAACCCAATTTCAGTCCCGAAGGCTTGCAGATGCGCAGCCATTCGGAGTACGTGGAAGGCAATTCGCTGGTGGACATGATTCGTGAAGACCTGGTCGCGGAGCGCATCGCCATTGACTCCTACAGCGAGATCATTCGTTACCTGGGCAATGACGATCCCACGAGCCGGCGCGTCATGGAAGAAATCCTGGCCAACGAGGAAGAGCACGCCGAAGAGCTGAAGACTCTGCTGCAAAGTATCGCGACGGATGAAGCGCAGTTTACCAATTTGCCGCGAAGTGGGCGCAGCAGCTAAGGTTATTTTCCCGGAAGCATACAGTTGCGGCTGGATTGTTAGGTGTGCCGCGGGTGAACATAATGTTGGGTAGAAGATGAAGATGTATTCCACATCTACACCCAACCACCCCGGGCAGGCGCCGAGGTCGAGAATATCTCGACGCCCGCCTCCCGCCACCTGAAGAAACACACTGGCGAGGTACCAGAAATGCAAGCGGGTTCACTTCGAGGCTTCTACATCAGCGAACTGAAGAAGACTCATGACGCAGAGAAGCAGTTGATCGCAGCCCT
>QIAS01000332.1:4463-6868 GCA_003225615.1 Acidobacteriota bacterium
CGCAGTGATCCAGGCAGCTTCTTCCAAAGAGTTGCGCGAGCTGTTCAATCGTCATCTGGAACAAACCAAAGATCACGCAACCAGAGTGGAAATGATCCTGCAAGCGCTGGGCGAGGGCGCGGAAGGCGAAAAGTGCACGGGCATGGCGAGCCTCATTTCTGACCTGGAACAACTAAGCCAGGGTCTTTCTCACGATGTGCTGGATTCGGCGCTCGTGAGTTACGCCCAGCGCATTGAGCATTTTGAAATTGCTACCTACGGCAGCCTCCGCGATTGCGCTGCTGCGTTGGCGGATAGCGATACGGCTATGCACTTGCAAAATACACTTGAAGAGGAGCAGGACGCGGACCGTCAGTTGACCAACATCGGGCGTACGATTAACACTGAGCTTGCTAAACAAGAAGGCTCCGGCGCTAAGACAGAGATACCCGCCACATTCGTGGAGCCCGCAACACGCATCAAACCGGCGGCGTAAAAGCGAGGTTGTTGATTCCGGAACTGAGAGTTCCGGGAGGGAAAAAATGGCGCCGTGGACAGTGCTCATCGTGGATGACATTGATAGCGACAGCATCGCCGATTCGCTGCTCGACTGGGGGATAGAAGTCGTGCATTGCGCTACAATTCACGAGGCTCGGCAGGTACTCTCGGCTCAGCCGGTCTCCCAGGTATTTTGCAAAGCGAGCCTGCCCGATGGAAGCTATCGCGAGTTAGTGAGGATTGTGAAGGCAGCCCAACCACGAAGCCGCGTGGTAGTGCTTATTCCGCGAAACAGTGGCCAGCACACGTTCCAGGAAGTGATTGAGTCCGGAGCTTTCGACAGCATACCTGCTCCCCCCAGCCGGCCAGATGTGCAGTGGGAGGTTTTGCATGCCATGCGTCAAGGCTCGGAGCATGCAGCATAGGGGAAAGGCCTCGGGTTATTGAATTAGAGTAGAGTGACGGGGATTCAGCAGGAATGGGGAATGGGGATGATGCCGGCTGTGGTTCGAAGTCCGGCGAAGTAGACTGTGAAGATACTCACGCTTTGGAGGTGAATCCGTGCCAGCCCTTCGTATCCTGGTAGCTGACGATCATGAAGTAGTGCGCCATGGCGTGCGCGCGCTGTTAGAGGGACGTCCCGGTTGGGAGGTCTGCGCGGAAGCCGCCGACGGTCGCGATGCCGTCGAAAAAGCAGTACAACTGAAGGCCGATATTGTAATACTCGACATCGGTATGCCCAACCTGAATGGGCTCGAAGCCACCCGCCAGATCCTACGCGTTCTTCCGCAGGCGCGTATTTTGATTTTGACCATGCACGAATCGGAACAGGTGGTGCGCGAGGTATTGGAGGCAGGGGCCCGTGGCTTCCTGCTCAAGTCAGATGCGGGTCGCGACCTGATCGCAGCCGTGGAAGCTCTGCAGCGCCACAAGACATTCTTCACTTCGAAAGTCGCAGAGATGGTGTTGGACAGCTTTTTGAAAAGCAAACCGCGTCCCGCTGACGAGCCTGAGCGCGAGGTCCTGACTCCGCGCGAGCGCGAGATCGTACAACTTCTCGCCGAAGGAAAGAGCACAAAAGAGGTGGCGGTGGCATTGGGCCTCAGTGTCAAGACCGCCGAAACTCATCGTTCCAACATCATGCGGAAACTGAATCTGCATTCCATCAGCGAATTGGTTCTCTACGCCGTTCGCAATAACATTGTTCAGGTGGTACAGCCCCCGGCTGAGAAGCAGACTGTGTAGTGCGGCTCGTATCTCCATGAGTCGACACGATATCTGAAAACCCGCAGGCGTGTCCCAAGCTGTTCTCCGGCAGTCACTTTGCTACATGATTTTCCACCATCTCTTAGGGACTGTACCGGATACAACTGTTCGGCCCCGCAGCCGTAGACTCGTCAAGAACATATACGAAGCAAAGTCCGAAGGCCGCACCTGTACCTGGCTGGGTACGTAGTCAAAGAGAACAAGAAATAGTCAGGCAGGACAAATTCCGGAGGAAGGAAATCGGAGGAAGAGGATGAGAAAGGTTTTATTATTACTAGCCATTGCGCTCCTGGCTACAGGGATGGTCTGGGCACAGACACCCTCGAGTCAGAGCCCGTCAGATCAGAATCCAACAAGCCAAAGTCCGGCAACCCAGAATCCATCAAGCACCAGTCCGGACCAGAATCAGAGTCCGTCGAGCACTAGTCCCTCGGCCCAGAGTCCATCGACCCAGAATCCGTCTGATCAGTCATCGACTTCAGGTTCTACGGGCGCAACGGGAGCCGGCAACGCGATTGAAGGTTGCTTGAGCGGCTCGGCTGGCAACTACACCTTGACCACCAGCTCTGGTACGACTTACCAGCTGACGGGCAGCACCGACCAGCTGCAGAGCCATGTTGGCCATCAGGTACAGATCTCAGGTCAACCTGCTTCCAACTCCA
>QIAS01000332.1:6878-11095 GCA_003225615.1 Acidobacteriota bacterium
TGGCGCCTCAGGAAACGCGTTCCAGGTTAGCTCGGTGACCATGATCTCGGATCATTGCGGTGCGGGCAGCAGCACGGGAGCGTCCAGCAGCAATCCGCCCTCGGCAGCCAACACCTCCACTCCCTCGACCGACAATTCAGCGATGAATCAGTCGAGCAGCTCGACCTCGCCAAGCAGCACTGCTGCCGGTACTAGCCCTGCTGCTGGTACCACAGCCGCCGCTGGCACTACCACCCCGTCCACTGGCAGCACCAGTTCGGATATGAGCAGCAGCAGCACCAGCCCGTCGGCGAGCGCTACGACTCCGTCGACCAGCAGCAGCTCTACCGATACTTCTGCTTCGGCCAATGCGGCTTCTCCCTCTGCCAGCAGCCAGGCGAGTTCTCAGCCAGGCAGCACCTCGAGCGACATGAGCAATAACGCCCAGTCGACCCCGAGCGCGCAGAGCCCGAGCAGCGATACCAATGCAGCAGCGCAATCCACCCCCAGCACGAGCGAGACTCAAGCTGCCACGGCCAACAATGACCAGGCTGCTTCGAGCGCCAGCACGCGCCCCGGAAACGCTGCCAATCAAGGCAACCTTCCTCAGACCGCCTCCGATCTGCCGTTTGTCGGACTGCTCGGCCTGGGGTTACTGGCTGCAGGACTTGTGAGTGGCAGGAAAGCCAAGCACGGAGTCCGCACCATCTAACAAGTGTCTCCTAGACGCCCTGGAGCGCGCGCTAACTGCCAGAGCTCACGGAAGTGAGTTTCTGGCAGTTTGCGCATCCAGTCGCACATAAACATGCCAACTTACCAATCCCCCGCTGCTCCCAGCAATGTATCTCCCAAGCACAAGGCGGGACCTCCCGGCCAAGTGTTTTTCAGAATGCTCCCGGCATTATTGACACTGGCTGGCTTAGTGCTGGTGTTGTATGTGTCGGCTGAATACGCCTGGATGTTTATTGAGCAGCAGCGATTTTCGCGCGAACTGCAGGCCCAATCGCACTCCGTTCAGAGCAGCGGAGCACAACAGTCAAAAAGCAGCGGTGGGGCATTCGCGAAGCTTCGCATCCCCAAGATTAACCTCGACGCCATAGTCGTCGAAGGCACATCACGCAAGGCACTGCTGGTAGGTCCGGGTCACCTAACCAATACCGCTGTACCCGGAGAGGTGGGCAATGCGGTCCTGGCGGCGCATCGCGACACCTTCTTTCGCCGTCTGGGCGAGCTCGCACGCGGCGACCTGATAACCGTTGATCGTGGCGACCGGCAGTACCAGTACCGGGTGACGAGCACTGAAATTGTGGAACCTAGTGCCACGGAGGTGTTGCAGAATTCCCCAGGTTACCGCCTGACCCTAATCACGTGTTATCCCTTCCACTACATCGGTCCCGCCCCCAAACGATTTATCGTGTTTGCGCAGATGGTGGATACTGCATCTGAGAAGAGCGTGTACAACAAGAGCTCCGGTTCGCCTTCCAGGAAGTCGTCCCCCCACTAACACTAGAATCGAAACCTTTGCTGTACAGCAACATCTCCATTTGCGTACATGGTGTACCGGATGGAGTTTACGATCTTCTTCTTGGATTCTGTAACCTGAGTTCTAGCCAGGGAAAGTGGGAGTGGGCCGATAGTTGCACCGAATGCCGGAGCATCCCAGAAATTCAGAGGTTTAGGAGATTGAGTATGACTGTTAAGTGGAGTCGTGTTAGCGCTTTCGTCCTCGCGCTTATCTTCGCTGCGAGCTTCTGCTGGGCCGATGAAAGCAGCAAGTCGGACAAGAACGTCTCCGAAGAAGTGAAGCGCATTCAAAAGGCAACCGAAGTTCTCAACTCAATTATGTCTACCCCAGACAAGGGCATCCCAAGAGATGTTCTGGCGTCCGCCAAATGCGTAGCCGTCGTACCTTCTATGATGAAAGCAGGTTTCATCGTGGGCGGGCGCTACGGCAGGGGTATCGCGACCTGTCATACTGCCAGCGGCAAATGGAGCGCTGCCGCACCGTTTACGATTGCGGGCGGCGACTGGGGCCTGCAAATCGGCGGTGAAGCCATTGATCTGGTCATGCTGGTCATGAACGACAAGGGCATGCGTAACCTGCTCAGCAGCAAATTCAAAATCGGAGCCGACGCCTCGGCCGCCGCAGGCCCTATTGGCCGCCATGCCGAAGGCAGCACCGACTGGAAGATGCGTTCTGAAGTCCTTACGTACTCCCGCGCACGTGGCGCCTTCGCCGGGGTCACCCTCAACGGCGCAGTCATAAAGCAGGATGAAGACGAAACCCGTGTCCTATATGGGCGGTTCGTGCCTTTCGCAGACATTCTCACTGGGAAAGTGCCTGTTCCCCGAGGCGCCGAGGAGTTCGTCGCCACCGTACAGAAGTATGCCAGCGAAGTCAAAGCCGAGCGCAGCTCGACCAACGCTGAACCTCCACGCTAGGCAAATCTGTACAGTTCAGGAGCGCCGCCCGAAGGGGCGGCGTTTTCCTTTGATGGCCTATGCAGGCATTAGTCTAGCGGCCACAGGCGGGCGCCTCTCTCACTTCATACTTCCTACTTTGCTGGTGAATTTACGCTACTGCGGCTGCCGCGTTGCTGGGAGCAACACAGACCACTTTTCCTGGCCCTTGGGCGATGGCTTCCTGCAGTGCCTGTTCGGCGCGGTTAATCACTTCCGTGACTATATCTACTGGGTCGTATTGCTGGCGCATCACGGCTTCTGCTAGCCCGGCAGTCAGCGCGACAGGGTGATCCTTCCCCGGGAGGCGTACTTCGCCGAGCAGACGCCGCAGCTTTTCGACCGCCAGCAAGCCTTCTTTCTCTGCAGTATCGCCAAGGATAATCGCTATGCTGGTCATCTCGTAGCGGAACGCAAGGTCGTTGGAACGGATGTTGGCCGTGAACAGCTGCCCGATCTGTTCCATCGTCGCATCCACCACGTCTTCTCCAAATTCCTTCAGCATGGCCGCGCGTTTTCCGAACTGCATGAGCAGAATACTGACTGGCGTGCCCTGCTGCGACGCCCGCCGTGTCTCGGCCAATAATAGATCAATGTAAGAGGCCCGTTTTAGCAGCCCTGACTTTTCGTCGGTAACCGAAAGGTTTTTCACTAGCCGGCGCAGGCCGGCGTTGTTCAATGCGATAACAATCTGTTCGCTGAGCGCCGTCAGGACGACGATATCGGTGGAATGCCAGCCGCGAGCACGGGCATGCATTAGCACCAGAACGCCGACTTGCTCCTCGCCATCGGTTAGCGGTAGAGCCAGCAGAGATGTGACCCCCAGTTCGGCAATTTGTGCTCGAACGCTCAACAGGTCCGGGGCCGCCGGTGCATCCGCAATGCTCAGCGCTCCCTTGGCAATCGCCAGGTCCTGCAGCGCGGCAACTACGCTGGCCAGGGCTGCCGAATTTCCCGGGGTCGTGCCCTCGGCGCAATATTCCTGCACTGTAGCCGGAGGCAAGCCAGGTTTGCGCATGGCAGCAAGGCACCGGCTGATTTTCCATTGCGAGCCGATTTCATTCACCGCCGTCGACAGTACGGAATTCGTGTTGCTTTGATGGTTCAGCTTGCGGGTTATCTCTGCCACGCGCGTGAGGCTGCTGACGTCAGCATCGCTGGAATGCTGAGCGGGAAGGGGAGCGGTCGGCGGAGCCGTAACCGGATTGAGCGTTTTAGCCGGCGCCGACGGCGGTACTGGCACCGCTCCGGCGTAGCGCGGCGTCATGCCGGCCGACAAATACAGGCGCTGCAAATCTTCGTTCTTTTCTTCCTCGTGAGGAAACAGTTCCTGGATCCTTTGCAGCCGCTCGATGGCTTTTGAGCGCATGCCGTACTGCACCAGAATTTCTGCCTGCAGCATCAGGTCCTGCAAAGCCGCGCTTCCCAAGCTGAGTTCTTCGTTCTTCGCTGGCTCAGTCGCGGAATGGTTCAGCGTTGTGAAGCGCGAGGCAATCACCTTAAAACGGTTGTCATCGATCTTGCCCCGCAGCATTTCCAATCGTTTCTGATGTCCCGACTCATAAGGATCAACTTCGGCTGCGCGGTCGAGGCATTCTCCCGCTTTCTCGAAATTGCCGGTGCTGCAGTAGAGATCAAATAGCTTCAGCAGCGTCTGGCAATAGTCATTTTCACGATTCGAGGCATTAAACAACTCGCTCAAGAATTCCAGCAACTCTGGCGAAGCGCGATGCCCCGCCACGAGGTCTTGCATCATAGTGACGAAAGCCCGGCGCTCT
>QIAS01000333.1:0-4438 GCA_003225615.1 Acidobacteriota bacterium
ATCGAGCGCGCCGCCGACGTCTGCCTTAAGGAGAAGCGCCCGCTCATCCTCTGCGTGCGGGAAGCGCCCCTCAACAAGATCCACATCCGCAACATGTACCGGGCGGCTGACGCGGGCGCCACGATCTTTCCGCTGATCCCGACTTTCTATAACCGCCCAGCCAGCATGGAAGTCATGGCCCGCGAGTTCGCCAACCGCGTGCTGGCCCACATTGGCCTGGCTCAGTCCGGCGCGTATCGCTGGAAAGGTTGAAAGATCAGCAGCTTAGGGAAGGTCGGCTCCTCTAGAACCGAAGTTTCAGTTTAGAAATTCAGGAGCCCATAAGCCAGATAGCTGCGGGACATGACCCCAGGGAAAAACTGCGTGCAATCCCCGGCAGGACGCTGCCCGATTCCTCCAATCTCGTGTCGGCCGACTCTCCAACACCTTGTGGATGAGTGTTAATTGTTATGGCCTGTTACTTGGGTAAGCTGGCGAGCGCTTTGCGGAGCCGCTAGCATTCGTCCATTGGGCAATCGCTCGCTCCGCTGCGAGTAGGAGGACATTCCATGGTTAGTGCCGCGCCAAGCGCGCATATGGTCGATATCGGCGATCCGCCAATTCCGCAAACAACAAGCCCGCTGGTCAATATGAGTGCCGAAGAAGCGCGCAAGAACACTATCGTAGTCGTCATGATCGGCTTGGCCTTGTGCGCTGGCGGCTGGTGGCTGTGGCAACACCAGAATGGGTTCTGGGCAGTCGTGTTGGGCGTCTTGGGCGTGGGGCTCGTCGTAGCCTCGTTCGGTCCCAAAACATTGGTTGCAGCATGCCCCTTTTGCGGCGCGCGAATGTCTGGCTTTCTGCAAAACAACAAATCGGATGGGAAACAAACACAATGCCCCAAGTGTTATGAGTACTCCGTCGTCAGCGGAAAAACACTCCGCGCGTTGGATCCGGCAAGCTCTTCGCAGGGGACAGGCTTTGAAACCCCGGTTTTTAAAGACGGTATCTGGCCGCGTGCCTGCGTAGCTTGTGGAGCGTCTCCAACCCGTTTCGACGATCTCACAAAAAGAAATGTGAACGCCTTAGCACTTGTGCTCGGACGAGTCATCTTGGTCAAAGGAACGTTGAGCGGCGTACCGTACTGCGACCAGCATCGTGACGCGCTGGAACTGAAGGTAACCCAGAGCAAGAAAATGCTCTTGGAATGGCGTTCCTTACGGATGATGCGCCGTTATGTGGCGGCCAATCGGAGCCGACAGCCCGCGTGATCCATGAGCCAGTTTTTCTTCATCACTCTCGATAACCCCGGACCCTCATACCAGAACGCTGCCCGCTTCGCCCAGCATGCGCAGAGGGTAGAAGTATTCTTGCGGCAGCTCTACCCGGAGTTCTCCGGCCACACGGTAAAATTGCTGAAGGCAAGAAAGAAATCAAAACCCGAGTGGCGCATCGCTTTGTATCGGGGTTGGTCTTCCGGAATGCTTGTGGAGATGGTGGCCGACGCTGGAATGAGCTATGTCGCGAAGGTCACGGTCAGCTGGCATTCGCGAGTTAAACAACTCGTACAGGACATGTTCACCTATCTGGGCGCATTTCTTTTGCTCCTTTACCTGTTTTGTGGCATTTTCTTCGCCCGGCTGATTGTGCTGATAGTTGTGGCCATCCCCTTCCTCGTGGCGTACGCGATTTTCGCCAAAGTCTGTGAATATGTTGTGGCTCGATCGGCCGCAATAGTCCTCGGCAACAACTTTGACGACAACCGTTGTTCAGACCTGCTGGCTCGACTTCAGGAAATTCTCTTGCCGGCGTCTTCTCCACCTGTCCAGACGGCTGCGACCACCTGCGCCGGAAATTAACGTTAGCCTGTTGCTCCTCGAGATACCCACCTTCGTGCCATTTGATCCAGAGAAGATTTTTTTGTATTGTGTGAGTACACCGGAAAGGAGGTGGTCGGATGACAAGTTCTGATGGAAGTAGTAGGTGCTTCAAAAGACCAGGTGAGGTGGCTGAGACTTAGAGCAGGTCGCTCTAAGCGGGGCTCTGGCCTCAGTTGAGATGCAACTCGCGTTTCGACCAAGGTTTAGAGCTACAGCCCGCACACTACCGGTGAGTTTGGATCGATCCGCCCGGCATAGGTCGTGCCGGGACCCGGAGTTGCCGTAGAGGCCACGTAGAGTGACCACCTCTTGGTCAATCCCAAACAGTACCACCGGCGGCCCGCGTGCTTAGCATGCGGGCCGTTTTGTTTCTGGAAGAAATCTAGGGACGATTACCAGCTGTTTTCTCAAATCCCTTGCGGATCACATCCTGGGTATCGGGCGGTAAAGGCAACTGCCCAACTTCCTGCTTGGTAAACCAGCGAGCCTCCTCGGCATCCCCGGATGCGCGCGGCTCTCCGTCCAAACGCCGGCACAGAAAATCAATCAACACGTAGTGGTAAATCGTCCTACCTTCCTTATCGCGCAGGACCCGATCGTATACGCCAAGCAAGTCGCTCGGTTCGACGGCAATACCAGTTTCCTCCAGCACCTCACGCACGACAGCCTCGCGGAGAGTCTCGCCCACCTCAAGCGCGCCGCCTGGGATAGACCACTCTCCGGCCAGAGGCGCATGCCCGCGCTTCACCAACACCACTCGACCGCGCTCAATAATGATCGCCCCCACGCCAACCAGAGGCGAATCGGGGTATTCACGCTTCATTGCTCCTGCCTGTTGCTCCCTGACTCCTGACTCCTGACTCCTGACTACTAGTTCAAAACGCTCCGCGGCGCCCAATCCACAATCTTCCACGCTTTCCCGTCCCACGCGGTCACCAGCCGGAGCTGTGCAGTCTTTCGCACGTTGGGCACGTAAGCTCCCGCCGGAGTCGCTTCCAGTTCCAGATCGGCGAGCACTACACCCGATCCGTCTTCGGTTGATGTCTGGGTAATGTGGTAGCGCACGCGAAAGGCTTCGTATTTTTCGAAAAATTCCGCCATCTGGTCCTGAAAGGCGGCGTAGTTCGGCATTCTTCGCGAGTCGAATAATCTGAGAAAACGGCGCTGGTTATTGCCTTCGAGTGCTTGTTGTACCTCAGCCAGCAGGCGTGCCGCATCCGCTTCGGAAAAAACAGCCGGCGTGGATTTCTGAGCTTCGGTCTTTTGCTCTGGCTTGTCGTGGCTCTGAGCATCCGCCGCAACAACTTTCGGCAATGTGGCGAGCAGAAGCAGCGCCACCAATAGCCCGGAAAATACATGTCGTGCCATTCGATAAAGGTCCGTGCAGCTACTCGGTATCTCGCGAGTGATTCTAACTAAAACGTCTTCAATGGGATAGCGCGCCTGAGAAATCTTCATTTTGTGGAAATCTTCTCCAAGGACGAGGCATATAATTTCACAATTCGTTCCTAACTAATCTAATCAACCCACCTTCCCTGCCGTTGCTGGTTGCTCCTCGACTGTTCTCACGGCAGGCCGGAACATCCCCCTTCCAACAATGACGAAAGGAGATCACTTAATGTTTACACGCATTGTGGAACTGCACGTGAAACCGGAAAAGAAGGAAGAACTCAGCCAAAAACTACGCAATGAGGTGCTACCCATTCTGCAGAAGCAACCGGGCTTTGTGGACCTGATCCATCTCGCACACGAGACCGAGCTGGAGCGGGAAGTGGCCATCAGCTTCTGGAAAACGAAAGAGGATGCGGAGCGCTATCATCGCGAAAACTACAACCGCATCACTGACATGCTGAAACCCTTGTTGAAGAGAGATCCGAAAGTCGAGACCTTCAATGTAGATACCTCAACCAGCCACCGCATCGCTGCCGGCAGGGCAGCCTAACCTACACGCCCCGGCTGCGACTGCTGCCGGGGCGTTTTCTCATCTCTTTGCGCCCTTTGCGATTCCTTCGCGAACTTTGCGGTCAAAGTCTTTTCCTTCCCGGCGCCAAGATATTGATTCGTTAAATCTCCTATACTCTTTCCCACATCTAAGCTAACCCGAGGCACATATGAAAATCGCGATCTTGGGAGCGGGTGGAATTGGCGGATATTACGGCGGCATGCTTGCCCGCGCCCGCCACGATGTACACGTACTCGCAAGAGGGACGAATCTTGCTGCTTTACAACAAAAAGGACTAGAGATCCGCACGCCGGAAGAGTCATTCATTGTGCGTGTGACTGCAAGCGACGAGGTAAAGCAGTTCGGCTGCGTGGACTTCGCGATCGTTGCCGTGAAGGCTTATTCACTCGCAGAAATCGCTCCCGCAGCCCGGCATCTGGCACAGGAAGGGGCGCTCATCCTTCCGCTCCTCAACGGAGTTGATATATCCGATCGTATGGTCGAGCTGGGAGTTCCCGCGGACAAGGTGCTCGGCGGAATCACCACGATTAGCGCAGTACGAATTGCGCCGGGAGTTTTTGAGCGCCGTAGCAAATTTCAAGTAGTTATAGTCGGTGAATTCCGTGATCCGAACGTC
>QIAS01000333.1:4687-6692 GCA_003225615.1 Acidobacteriota bacterium
GCTCGCGGAATTGGCCTTGGCCAAGACGAGGCCGACCGCATCCTGAAATTCTGTGACACACTTCCGGACACGATGAAGCCGAGCCTGCTGCTCGATCTGGAAGCGGGGCGTCCCACCGAAATTGATGACCTGAGCGGCGCGGTTTCGAGGATTGGACGCATGGCTGGCGTCGAGACGCCCATCCATGACACCGCGGTTGTCGCTCTCGGCGCCGCCCAACATGAAGGTAAAAGCTCTTCAGGAGCAGGCTTGAATAGGGATGACAGTAGTTTCGAACAACAAAGATCCACTGTGAACGCGTCAAAGTAGACGTTGTAAAGTAATTCCATGGCACTAGAGGAATACAAGCGAAAACGCCGGTTCGAAGAAACTCCCGAACCGCCCCCCAAAGTTGAGAAGAAATCCGCCCACCGCTTTGTCGTGCAGAAACATCGCGCGACTCGCCTGCACTATGACTTCCGCCTGGAGTTGGATGGTGTTCTGAAATCGTGGGCCGTCCCCAAGGGCCCCTCGCTCGATCCCGCCGACAAAAGATTGGCCATGCAGGTGGAGGATCATCCCGTCTCGTACTTCGATTTCGAAGGCATCATTCCGGAAGGTAACTATGGCGCGGGAACGGTGATGGTCTGGGAACTGGGCACCTGGCAACCGCTCTCCCCAACTCCGGTCGACGGCAAATACCTTCCCGGAACTGACGACGAAGCCCGCGCCATGCTGGCCAAAGGTGATCTCAAGTTCCGCCTCAAAGGCAAGCGGCTGAAGGGTGACTTCGCGCTAGTGCGCATGCGCTCCCGCCGCCCGGGAAGCAAGGGCACAGAGTGGCTGCTCATCAAAAAGCACGACGAGTATGCAGTTTCGGGATTTGACATTGAGCAATACGACACCTCCGTGCTGACCAAGCGCAGCATGGCCGAGATTGGTGGAGATCAGGGCTCAGCAGAGTGGCAAAGCGACCGGCCGGCCTCGCGAGGCAAGCTGAAAGCCCCATGGCTAGCGGATGCGCTCGCAAAGCTTGAGCAGAAGAAGAGATCGGGGAAGATCCAGAGCAAACCACAGAGGAGACAGGGTTCCACAGAGGAAAAAAAAACAAGAAAAGCTCGAAAGTTCGGAACCTAACCAATCTCGCTTCTGAGCACAAGAGTTCTCGCACAAACGCAAGCAAGAGAGAACTGTCTGGCAATGCGGCTCTCAAATCGGCGTCCCCCGTGCTCCCTGGGTCCTCTGCGGTTCGGGCTTCCTCTGCGATCTCTGCGATTAAAGATTTAAAAGGAGCCACCCCGGCTGCAATGCCCACCGCGATCTGGCCGATGCTGGCAACTCCTGTTACGAGGCCTTTTGACAGTGCCGACTGGCTCTTCGAAATCAAATGGGATGGCTACCGCGCCGTCGCCTTCATCGAAAACGGCAGGTTGCGCCTCGTCTCTCGTAATCAGAACGATCTCACTGGCCAGTATCCCGAATTGCGCAACTTGCCCGAGCTTGTGGACGCGAAAAAAGCGGTGCTCGACGGCGAGGTGGTGGCCCTGGACGAACAGGGCCGGCCTTCCTTCAGCCTGATGCAGCAAAGGAGTGGTTTTCGTCCTGGGGGACACCGCATTCCGGGCCGCGCCGGAATTCCCATCCAGTATTTCGTCTTTGATGTGATATACGCGGACGGACACGACTTACATCGCGTGAATCTGGAAGATCGCAAGCAGGCCCTCGCCGCCTTGGTGACCTCGGGGGACGTCCTACACTACTCGGAGCATTACCCCGAGAATGGCACTGGCCTTTTCGAGGCAGCTCGCCAGCGCGGTCTGGAAGGAATCGTCGCGAAGCGGCGCAACAGCTGCTACGAAGAACGGCGCAGCCGCGAGTGGTTGAAAATCAAAATCACGCAACGGCTGGAATGCGTGATCGCGGGCTACACCGAACCAGAAGGCAGCCGGGAATACTTTGGATCGCTCGTGCTCGGGCTTTACGACAAGCAGCGCCGTCTGATCCACGTTGGACAGGCCGGCAGCGG
>QIAS01000093.1 GCA_003225615.1 Acidobacteriota bacterium
AATGATGGCATCCGGGCTGTGCAAGCCCGCGTTGATGAAATACTTGGGTTCTGTCCCGGGCAAGTACAAACGCGAGCGGCGCAGCCGATCGCGCACCGACGCTTCAGGTAGCCGCACTTTCTCTGGGAGAGCCTTGTTGCCCGTACCCAATCCCGCGCGCTTCACCGCAGTCTCCAAGCGGGCAGAAATCACGAACGGCAGCGCGCCTTCATCATGCACGGAGACGAGCGCGTTCTTCACACCAAGCATTTCCAGCACCTGCCGCGCTTGTGTCCGGATGGAATCGCCATAGTAAGGCGCTACCCGTGATTCCAGCGTAATTTCCAGACCGCCTGACGGGCGCGGGTCAACCGACACATGCAGATCAGAGCGAACGTCTTTGCCCCAGTGTCCCGCCTCTGCGGCTTGTGTCGCCTTTTTTTCCTTGGGACTAGTCATAGGGTATGCCCAACTGCGGCCCGGTTGCGACGCACAAAATCTTGCTGATTACTTCAACTTTGCCAGAATGGCATCCGTCATCTGCGTAGTTGAAGCCGCTCCCTGACTGATGGCCTTCGGCCCGCCCGTAAAGCGCATCATGTCATATGTCCGAACTTTGCCTTCTTTCACCACCGCTGCGACCGCCTTCTTAATGCGCTCAGATTTCTCCGTCTCGCCCACGTGCTCCACCATCATCGCGGCCGACAGAATCATAGCAATCGGGTTCACGATGGGTGGATTTAATTCCGCATATTTCGGAGCGGAGCCGTGCGTTGGCTCAAACACTGCTACGTGGTCGCCGATATTGCCGGAAGCTGCAAAACCAAGACCGCCGACCAGTCCGGCGAAAGCATCGGAAAGAATGTCGCCGAAAAGGTTGGAAGCGACAATGACGTTGTAGTCTTCCGGATTCTTGTTCAGCCACATAAGCTGCGCATCGATGTTCGTGCTCCAAAGCTGAATGTCAGGATAGTTCTTCTGAACATCCTTCGCCGTCTCCTCCATCATGCCGGAAGTTTCGCGGACCACGTTGGGCTTCTCGCAAATAGTAACCCCTTTGAACTTTTTCCTGCGCGCGAATTCGAACGCGGCGGTCACGATGCGCCGCGCCGCTGGACGCGTAATGATGCGCATGCTCACCGCCAAATCGGCGCCAGGAGTGCCGGCAAAGGCTTTGAACTTCGGGTGGGTCGCCAGCGCGGCGCGCACGTTATCGGGAGGATTCGTCCACTCCACACCGGCGTACATTCCTTCCGTGTTCTGGCGAAAAACGGTGGTGTTGATCTGCGGCTCTTCGAAGCTGCCGTCCACCTTCTTGCGAATGTAGTTGAGCGGATTGCCCGGAAAACCGATACACGGCCGCATGCAGATATCCAGGTCGAACTTCTGCCGCATGGTCACAATCGGGCTGTAGTAGACATAGCCTTTGCCGCGCAGCTTGGGATCGAGTTCAGCCTGAGCTTCTTTATTCGGCTTCGACGTGATCGCGCCGAAAAGGCCGAGCTTGTGCTTGGAGAGCAGATCGATGGTCCGGTCGGGAAGCGCATTGCCTTCGCTCCGCCAGAACTCCCAGCCGATATCGCCGTGCACGTACTCGGCATCGAACCCAAGTGCTTTCAGAATGCGTAACGACTCGGGAAGGACCTGGTTGCCAATGCCGTCTCCCGGCATGGTTACAACCGTGTGTTTCGCCATTCGTGCTCCCTCGATAAATTTTCACCACAGAGGACGCAGAGGAACGCAGAGAAAAGAACCCCTCATTCTGAGTTTTTGCCAGGCTAGCACGCAGGAGAATCCGTCTGAACTAGCCGACCGTTTCTCTGTGATCCTCTGTGCCCTCCGTGGTTAGTTCTTCTATGCCAAACCCAATCTCTTCGCGACCAACTTCTCTACCCCTTCCGCAATTACGAGTGACTGTGGAACGCTGCCCAGCGCCGGAAAGGGAAATTTCTCGCCCCGCCAACTGATCATGCTGGAAGTGAAATCAATATCAATCTCGTCGCCCGGAATGATTGTCTTCTCCTTGGCGGCAATTTCCTTGGCAAACTGTTCATGCAAGCGCTTCACCAATTCCGGAACTTCCACGCAGAGGAAGCCATTGTTATAGGCGTTGCGCAGATAGGTTTGTGAGAAGCTGGCCGCAATCACCAGTGGAATTCCCTTCGCCTTCAGGCAGGTCACCGCCTGCTCGCGGCTGGAGCCGGTGCCGAAGTTGAAGCCGCTCACGACCACATCCCCGCTGCGAGTTCGCGCGCCAAACTGCGGATCGTAGTTCTCCATTACGACCTTCGCCATCATCTCTGGCGTCATGTCGTCGCGATAGGTGTAATCCTTGCCGTAGATGACGTCGGTGTTGAGGTTGTCTTGCGGCATGAAGACGAGGCGGCCCTTCACGCGATCGGGGAAGCCTTGCAGGATTTTTACTTTTTCCGCGCCTGAACCAGCGGCTGCAAATTCCTTGTAGTTGGGCGCCGGAGCACGATCGCCAATCTGGTGCGGTCCACGAATGTAGCCTGCAACGGCCGACGCCGCGACCACCTCCGGGCTGGCGAGATAACAACGCGCCTCACGCGATCCCATGCGACCCTTGAAGTTGCGATTGGTGGCTGAAATGCCAACCTCGCCGGGCTCAAGCAGCCCCACACCGAGTCCAATGCAAGGACCGCACCCGGCGGGAAGAGGATGAGCGCCAGCATCGAGCAGCGTTTGCCAAATCCCGCGCCGCTCCGCCTCCTCCTGAACCCACTTGCTCGCCGCGCCCAGATAAAATTTCACGGTCGGCGCGACCTTGTTGCCTTTCAGAACTTCGGCAGCCGCTTCCAAGTCCTCCACTCGCGAATTCACGCAGGACAGCAGATAGGCCTTTTGGATCGGAACCTTTTTCTTTTCCATCTCGGACAGTGATTGGATGACCTGAACTGTGTCAGGTCCGGAAACATACGGCGAAACCTGACTGAGATCGAGCACAATACGCGCGGAGTAAACCGCGTCGGGGTCTGGCCTGGGAGGGTTCTTAGCCCAATTCTCGATATCTTTCTCGCTGAACCGCTCGATGCCCATTGCTTTGAGCCGCCCGTGCACACTGCGCAAGTACTGGATTGTGACCTCGTCCACCGGGAACCAGCCCACTAGCGGCCCCCACTCGGTGGTCATATTAGAAATGGAAAGTCGCGCATCCATGGACAGGCTAGCCACACCGGGTCCGGTGAATTCAACGGCGGCATTCAGAACTTCATCGTGGTTGTAGAGACCGCACAGCGTGATAATGACATCTTTTCCGGTTGCCCCCTCCGGCAACTTCCCTTCCAGCACCACCTGCACCGAACGCGGAATCTGCCACCAGAATTCGCCCGTTGCCCACGCGGCCGCCGCGTCGGTGCGGACAATCGGTGTGCCAACGGCCCCGAGCGCGCCGTACATATTCGAATGCGAGTCGGAAGCGACTACAAACGATCCCGGCACGACATAGCCGCGTTCCACCATAATCTGGTGACCGATGCCCGAGCCTGCGGGATAAAAATCTACTCCGTGCTGCTTGGCGAAAGCCTCAATGGCCCGGTACTTTGCCAAGTTCGCGTCTTCTTTGTTCTGAATATCGTGATCGAGCGCAAACACAAGCTGTCTGGGATCGTGAATCTTCTTCGCGCCAATGCCTTTGAATTTGCTCATCACGGCCGAGGTGTTGTCATGCGTCATGACATGGCGCGGGCGGATTGACACGAAGTCTCCCGTGCGCAAAGGCCGGTTGGGTCCTTCGGCAAGATGTGACTGTGCAATTTTTTCAACGATAGTCTGGCCCATAAAGCACCTGAATTCTTAACTGCGCGCCGGGAGTGCGGGATCGGAATCGCCGGATAGTCCTAGCGTCCTTTGCGGCGTTTCTTCGCGCTCTTTGCGGTTACGCCTTTCTTTTTCGTTTCCATATCCGCCGTCATCATCCCCATCAGCTTGCTCACCGAATCAATCTTCTCCAAATTCCAGATCGCATCCTTCAGTTTTTTCTGCGCGCCCGGAGAAAGGACACCTTCCGCCAAGGCCGCAAACTTCTCTTCCACTTCCTGATCGGTAAGCGGATTGCGCGGATCGCCCTTTGGATAATCAAGTTGCTTGGTGAAGGAACG
>QIAS01000094.1 GCA_003225615.1 Acidobacteriota bacterium
CGCAATGGGCTCTAGGAGGGCGGCACGTCGTGCCGGGTACACTCCAAAAAATAAGCCGACGCTGCCGGATACGATCAATCCCGCTGCCACGGCCCACAGCTTAATCACCGACGGCATGCCAATAATCGCCGTAATCCCTTTAGCGATTGTGATGCCGAACAACACTCCGAGGGCTCCCCCGACCAGGGACATGGTGGCGGATTCAATGAGAAATTGCAGCAGCACATCAGACCTGCGCGCCCCCATAGCCTTGCGAATGCCCACTTCTCGAGTACGTTCGGTAACCGAGACGAGCATGATGTTCATAATGACAATCCCGCCGACGATGAGGGATATGGCTGCAATTCCGATCATGGCGACGAAGAAGGTTCCGCTCAGGCTCGACCAGATGCCCAGCAGACTGGCGTTGGTCTCTAAGTCAAAGCTGTCGGGGCTGCCGGGCAAGTCGTGTCTGCGCGCTCGCAATACGGCGCGCGCCTCGTCCATGGCGGCTTCGAGCTGCTCCCCATACTGCTTCAAGTACGTGGTAATGGGAATCATCACGTAATTGTCCAGACTCTGCCCTAGTGTTTTGCCCTTCTTTTTCCCAACACCCACCACCTGATACACCCAACCATCGACTCTGATTTCCTTGCCCAGTGGGTCCCTTCCAGGCAGGAGGTTTTCGACAATGTCACTGCCGATGACAGCGACCGGGGCACGGCTGTTGATGTCAGTATCGTTGAGCATGCGGCCGGACTCCAGGTCGACGTCAAAAATAGGAGCCATGGATGGGGTCAGACCCTGGACCCACGTATCACTGATGGACTGCTCGCCGAATTTCACATGCCCGCTGAGATTGCGTAACGATGCTCCGACGTATAAGCAATGCTTGCAAGCGGCTAATACCGCCTCATAGTCCTCGAGAGTCAAGTTCTTGCGCTTTTCGCCTTCGAGAAAATGGTCCACGTTGGTAACAGCCGGGGAGACTTTGAAGACTATGAATACGTCCGTGCCGAGTCTGAACACCCGCTCTGCCACGTATCCGTTGATGCCGTTGACGAACGTAACCACAGCAATGACCGCCGCCACACCGATGACCACCCCCAGCAGCGTGAGGGCCGATCGAAGTTTGTTAGCCCACAGCGACTGCAGGGCAATGCGGATCGCTTCAGAGATGTTCATTCTTAGGCTCGGTGGCTTGAGACTGTGAGTTCCGCCTTCCAGCGCTAGACTCCTGCCTGGAACGCACAAACCCTTCGCTAGTCGTCAGTCTAGCAGAGCGGAGTGCGCGGCATCGCAAGGGTCGGAGGGGCCTGCGAGCTTAGAACCCGAAGCCGGGCGCCGGAATCTAATATAATGAGTTTTGTTAGCAGCCGGACCGGACGGTCGCTCTCTTCGTCTTCGGACGAGGGGAGAGGAAAGTCCGAACTCCGCAGAGCAATGTGCCGGATAACGTCCGGGAGGCCGGGTTCAAGCATGGTCGACGGAAAGTGCCACAGAAAGCATGCCGCCGGCGACGCCGGGGTAAGGGTGAAAAGGTGCGGTAAGAGCGCACCGCCGCCACAGTAATGCGGCGGGCAGGGCAAACCCCACACGGAGCAAGACCAAATAGGGAGGGAGCCTGGCTTCGGCCGGGCACGTGCCGGCTCGGTGCGTCACAACCTCCGGGTAGGTCGCTAGAGCCGCGCAGCAATGCGCGGCCCAGAGGAATGGCCGTCCTGCCGGTTTCGGCCGGCGGACAGAATTCGGCTTACAGGTCCGGCTGCTACAATCCTGCAAGTACCCAGGAGCGACAACCCTATGTCGGCACCAAGCCGCCGTCCCGAAATCCGCAGGCGACGTACACGCAAGGAAAAGATTCTCAAGCTAAGAAAGCGTTTGGCCGCAGCTTCGTCTGACGCGGAGCAAAACCGAATCAAGGATAAGCTCCACCGATTGGGCTTGGTTTCGCCGGGAACTCCCCTGGTCAAATAGCTAGGGGACGGGCCGCCGGCGCCTTGCCTTGAAAGCGCTGTGAAACGACTAAGTCGAACTGCGCTCAGTCCGCGGCTACTCTCTTCTTATGGGTGCCGTAGCCTCCTACCTCTTCGTAGACCTTCAGAAGTTGACGCGCCGAACTGTCCCAGGAAAAGCGTTTCGACTGCTCCATGCCGCGCTGCTTAAGCCGCTCACGCAGACTTTGGTCGAGCAGCACACGATGGAGCGCGCGCATGATTTCAAACACATTTTCAGGATTGACCAGCACCGCGGCAGTTCCCGTCACTTCCGGCAATGAGGACGTATTCGAAGTTACCACGGGCGTGCCATGAGCCATCGCTTCCAATGGCGGCAATCCGAACCCTTCGTAAAGCGAGGGGAAAACAAAAATTTTTGCTCCGTCATAGAAGATGCGCAAGACCTCAATCGGCACGAAGCCGAGAAAACGTACATCGTTCTGCACCCCGCTCTTTATAACCGTGCGACGCAGGTCGGGATGACCGGAAAGGTCGTCTCCGATGATAATCAGTTTCAGATCGGAGTATTTCTGATCTTTTTCCAGTTCTGTCTTGAGAGCGGAAAAAGCCTCAATGATGCGAATCAGATTCTTATGCGGGCTGATGGCGCCGGCGTACAACAAAAACGGATAGCTCACGAGATAGCGTTCGGCAATGAGTTGCCGGTCCGCTTCGGTGGCGTGGCCGCGAAGAAAACGTTCGTCAATGGCGTTGTAGACGACCTGAACGCGCTCTGGCGGAATGCCGAATAGCTGCTGAATCTCGCTCTTGGTGAATTGCGAGACAGCAAAGATACGCGCCGCGCCTTTCAAGACGCGCCTGGTCATTTGAAAGTGCAGCGAGCGTCGCAGATCGGAATGGCCGCGGGCTCGGTACATGTGTTCGAGCACATCGTGCACGGTCATGACGTAGGGGCAAGGCAAGGATCGGGGAAGCCAGAAAAGATGGGGTATGTGGACCAAGTCGCAGCGAAGCCTTTTGACGATGGCACGAAACTGGAAATAGCCTTTAGCTTCCGTGTCTCGCTCCAGCAGCGCCACGGTATGAAAATTGGACGGGAGTGGCCCAATCTCTTCTACTTTCTTCGGTGCTCCAATAAGGAAGTACTTGTTTTGCCGATCCATGCGCCCTAAGGCGCGGACGACGTTGCGTATGTAAGTGCCGATACCGAACTCGGCCATCCGCCGGATATCAATGCCAATCTTCACGGAAGGATTTAACCATACAGGACACAGAGCCACACAGGGAATTCAGGATCGCCCCTCTGTGCACTCTGGGTTGGTGTCTATCTCTCAGGCTCGTAGTTCCGCTTGCGCGCGTGCCCTGCGTTCTGGATACAGGGGGAACGCTTCCGACAATCCCAGTACCTGTTTACGGACCTTGGCCAGCACAGCTGAATCGGTGCGGTTGTGGTGCACTTCGGAAATCCAGCGGCCTATCTGGCGCATTTCATTTTCTTTCATGCCGCGCGTTGTAAGGGCTGGGGTGCCAATGCGAATGCCGCTCGGTTTCATTGGCGGATTGGTATCAAAAGGAATCGCGTTCTTGTTTACCGTGATAGCGGCCTCGCCCAGGGCTTTCTCTGCTTCGCTGCCCAGCATTCCTTTCGAGAACACATCCACTAGCATCAGGTGGGTGTCCGTGCCTCCCGAAATAATGCGGAACCCCTCGGCCGCTAGAGTCTCAGCAAGAACCTTGGCATTGCTCACAATCTGCCGGGCGTAGTCGCGGAACGAAGGCTGCATGGCTTCATGGAAACAAACTGCTTTGGCTGCGATGATATGAACCAGAGGTCCACCTTGCATTCCGGGGAAAACCGTCTTATCAATGGCTGCGGCGTGTTCCTGTTTGCAGAGAATCATGCCCGCCCGCGGTCCGCGCAAAGTTTTGTGTGTGGTTGAAGTCACAATCTGTGCATGGGGCACAGGCGACGGGTGCACACCGCCTGCGACCAATCCGGCGAAGTGCGCCATGTCCACCAGATAGAGTGCCCCTACTTTATCCGCAATCTGCCGCATGCGGGCAAAATCGATAATTCTAGGATACGCGCTGCCTCCCCCGATAATGAGCTTGGGACGCTCTTTCTCCGCCAACTTTTCTAAATCGTCGTAGTCGATGGTTTCGTTTTCCTTGGTTACTCCGTAAGGCACAATGCGGTAAGTCTTCCCGGAAAAATTCAGGTGGTGCCCGTGTGTGAGATGTCCACCATGCGCCAGGTTGAGCCCGAGAATGGTGTCTCCGGGTTGCAGCACCGCGGCATAAGCTTCCATGTTGGCCTGCGATCCGGCGTGAGGTTGCACGTTGGCGTGCTCGGCGCCGAATAGTTGCTTCGCGCGCATCCGTGCCAACTCTTCCACCACATCGGTAAATTCGCATCCGCCGTAATAGCGCTTGCCGGGGTAACCCTCGGCGTATTTATTCGTGAATACCGAGCCCATGGCCTCGAGCACGGCTTCGCTGACAAAATTCTCCGAGGCGATCAACTCCAGACCTTCATGCTGCCGCCGGGTTTCGTTGTCAATGGCATTGGCGATCTGCGGATCTACTTCGTATAACGGACGGGACATGATGTCATTTTTCATGTTTAGATCTCAGGGTTTATCAGTTAGCTCCTGGCTTCACTTCCTAAACGAATGTAAACATCGGGGCGGTGCAGTTCCATCCACCTCTCCGGAGCCTTCAGTGGTCGAAACCCCAACTGTTGATAGAGTCCGTGAGCATCGCGCGTCACCAGGCTCCAGCGGCGCAGGCCCTGCAGCCAAGGATGTTCCATGATGCACTGCATCAGCCATTTGCCCAAGCCCTGTCCGCGAAACTCCTCCAGGACAAACACATCACCAATGTAGGCATAGGTTGCGTAGTCAGAGATAACTCGGGCAAAACCAATCTGCTTCTCTCCAAGGTACATTCCAAAGCACAACGAGTGCTTAATCGAGCGCGCTACAACTTCTTTCGGAATCCCCTTCGCCCAATAACAGTCAGTCAGGAACGCGTGGATCGCATCCAAGTCCAAGCGCACGCGCTCGGTACTGATGAGAAACTCACCTCGTCGTGATTGCTGGATCTCCGAAGATTGATCTGTGGTGAAGCTGGTCATGAGGACAGGTTGCGCGGGTCACAGCTGCTGACATTGGCGCCCGCTACTCAACTTATTCTACGCCTCAAATGCAGTGCGGAAAAATGAGGCCAGTTGTCACCCATCAATGTATTTGTAAGGTGTTTCGCCGGTCGTGTAGTGACCACAAGCCAGGGCGACCACCTTGTGATCAAGCCTGTGGCGTTGGAAATCGGCTACGACCTGGCGTGAAAATTCCGGCAGGAATGTGAGGTCGTACTTCGCGTATATGACCAGGGAGCGCTTCGGATTGCGGGAAAACTTGTCGAAGTACACCGCCGGGCTAATGGCCAGCCAGACTTTTCGTAGACGATCCAGGTCAATCTGAGCTTCCAGTCCCTCGCGGATATGGCGAGTGGTCTGACCGTGCCAAACTACGTCAGCAAAATACGTGGATGCATGGTTGAAGGCGGCGGCGCGAATGCGTGCATCATGCGCGCTGGCGATGAATGCGTAACATGAACCCAGGCTCGTACCGGCAATTCCCAATTGCTTGTACCCCTGTTGTTCCAGCCAATCCAGGCAGCAGCGGATGTCGACAACCCCTTGGCGAACTGCATCGAGCGTCCGGCCGATGTTGGCCGAGACAGCGTAGTCGGCACGCTTGGTCTCGGCCGGCATGCGGATATCGTGATAAGGCATGCTCAGCCGCAACACTGCAATACCTAGCCAGTTCAGCACGCGGCACAGGCTGGTATATGCAATGGCATCGGCGTTCCAATGCGGAAGCAGTACCACGGCTCTTCGTCCCCGCGCCGGGAACCAGCGCGCATTGACCAGGTTATTCTCCGGATACGGAGTGCGCACGGGTGAAGTAAAACGAAGAAAGTCAGAGTACGTGCCTCGAACTTTCTTTTCGAGCCGAATATCCGGAACTTCACGAGTGCTGAACACCTGGATCTCGCGGCGCTCCAGGCGGAAATCCGCAGGCGTGCAGTATGAGTAAAATTCGTCGCTCGCGGCGATGATTCTCTGGTTGTAATCGGCAAAAAACTCCTCGGGATCTGCAGGGCTCTGGCCCGCGCGCACATTATCGCGGCACGGCCAATCATTCGCCCACTCCACTCCCCAATCGAGCGGGCGCACCACGCGGTTGTTGTCTACCGACGTCAGCCGGTTTTCCCAGTCGTACATCCATTGTGCGTAGCGGGTGGGCATGGGCTTTCAGTGAATATAGCAGAGCATCAGGAGCGGTGCAGTGCTCAGGCAGTGAGAGGGGAAAATCAGCATTTAGCGCTAACTGCTAGTTGCTGTATTTCCGCGGCACTCGCTTGGAGATATTGCACAGGATTTCGTAGGGAATGGTGCCGGCGATCTCGGCATGCTCGCGGGCATCTACCCTGAGTCCGTCAGAAGAGCCCAGCAGGACAACTTCATCTCCGACGGTGACACCAGCAATCCCGGTCACATCCACAAGCGTCAGATCCATAGAGATTCTGCCGACAATGGGCGCGTAGTGTTCGCGCACAATGACTTTTCCTCGCGAGGAAAGCTGGCGATTCAAACCATCCGCATAGCCGACCGGCAGCACGGCAATACTTGCCGAAGCCTTCGTAACGTAGGTGCCCCCATATCCCAGCGCCTGATTGGGACCGGTATCGCGTAAGGAAAGAATGCGCGTTTTCCAGGTCAGCACCGGCTTGACGGCCAATTGTAATGCACTTCCACCGACTTCTCTTCCCGCGCGCTGGAATGGCAGATAGTATCCGAACAATGCGATGCCCGGCCGCACCATGTTATTCCAGCTTTCCCGTCGGGAGATGACACCGCCCGTATTCGCGACGTGTACCAGCACCGGCTGCAGGCCGCGGGCACGCAAGAATTTTCTCGCTTCCGCAAATATTCTCAACTGCTCGGTTACTGACGGCGCATCCAGCACTTCCGAAGAAGCCAGATGGGTGGAGAGTCCTTCAAACCTCAAGTTCGACGATGCTTTCAGAATAGAAGAGATTCCCGGCAAATCTTCCACCGGCACTCCCAGTCGCCCCATACCGGTGTCCAGCTTAAGGTGAACGGGTTGATTAGTGACTCGAAGACTAGCGGCGGCCTGGTCTAGCGACTCCACTTGCCACCGTTCCCAAATCGTGGGCGTCAGGTGCAAGCGAATGATTTCTTCTTCTTCGCCACGCCAGAACCCGGTCATCAACAAGATATGCGCTTGGACCCCCGCTTCCCGTAGGGGAATTGCTTCATCAAGCGAAGTGACGCCAAGCCAGTTCGCGCCTTCCGCTTCCAGGGCACGCGCGCATTCCACCGCGCCATGGCCATAAGCATCGGCCTTCACGACGGCGCAGACTGTAACTTCGCTACTCACGTGCTTCTGCACGGTGCGGAAATTTCGCCGCAGCGTACCCAGGGATACCTCCGCCCAGGTGGGCCGAGTTGCGTGGCGGATTTTTCGTTCCAGAATTGTGGTGACCACTTATTTGCGATTATATCCAGAGACTCTGCCGACACGGAGGTTACGACAGTGCCATTCTCTTGTCTCCCCAGCCGCAACCACACCTGCGCTCCCTGAGAACAATTCTGCTAACCGCCTGCGAGCACAAAATTGACTGTCACTTGCGTCTCCACCTCAACCGGATCGCCGTTGAGGTAATACGGGCGGTATCGCCATTGACTCACCGCGTCGATGGCAGATTTCACCAGCATGGGATGTCCGCTGAGCACGTGCAAATTCGCAATGCTGCCGTCTTTACTGATGATTGCCTGGAGCACGACTGCACCTTGAATGCGGGCTGCTTTGGCGGCCGCTGGGTATTCCGGCTGTACCTTGTGAACCAGGTTTCCTTCCATCATTCGGGAAACCCGGGGCGGGCGTGCGGTGGGGGCCGGTGGAGGCGGCAGAGCACCTGCATTAGCGCTGGCAATGGAATTCAGGACCGAATTTCGACTCCAACGATCGCCCGTGCCGAATGGAATGCCGATCTCGCCGGCTTGCGGCGGGGCAGAGTCTTCCACGATCCTCGGAACGCCGATCGGCATTTCCCTCGGGACGATCACGATGCCATTTGCCAGGTTACTCTGGGGTCTATTTGTGGAGTGTACGTGTCCCAAATCGCGGGGTGGTCCCGGCGGCGGGGCAGGTGCAATCAGCGGACCAAGCAGCTGCAACTGTGGGAGTCCTTGTGTGTAGACCAACGGCAACAGAAACAGAACTCCAACACCCAGTATCTGTGCGGCAAAGGAGGCGGCAGTTGTCCAGCCACGATGGGAGCGGTTGTCCCATGCAAAATTAAGCGAGTCGGCAAACATGGTGTCCTCCAGGCAAAGCTCAGTGATACTGCTAAGGACACCGGCAACACGCCGATTCGCGCGTGGTTGAAAGAAAAAAGGCCGCGTGTGAACGCGGCCTTTTAGGAACTTTTTGCGGAGTTCAGGTGTCGCACTTACTTCGGAGGCGCACCCGTTTGCGGCTTGGCAGGAGGCGGGGTTGCGGGCTTGGTAAGTGGACTGGTCCCCGGCGCCCTGGTTCCTGTTGGTTTTGCGCCGCCTGTCGTGGTCGGAGCTGGCACGCCGGATTGCGCGT
>QIAS01000095.1 GCA_003225615.1 Acidobacteriota bacterium
TGCCGACCTGCGACGCCCGGGCGTTCATAAAACTCTAGGTATGGGACCGCGCAGTGGTCTCAGCAATGTTCTGACGGGCAGCGCGACTCTGCAGCAAACTGTTGTGCGATCACCTTCGTTGGCCAATCTGTTCGTGCTTCCAGCGGGAACGCCTCCGCCCAATCCCGCTGAGCTCCTGGCATCTTCCAACATGAGGGACGTGCTGGCGGAACTGCGCGATCAGTACGATCACATCATTATCGATACGCCGCCCACACTTTCGGTCACGGATGCGGTCGTGCTCTCAACCCGCGCAGATGCGGTTGTGCTGGTCATTCGCTCGGGCCAGACGACCAAAGGCGCGTTGCGCCGATCGCGCGACATCCTGATGCAGGTCAATGCCAAAGTCACAGGCGTATTGCTCAATGCAGTGGACCTGACGTCTCCGGATTACTACTACTACTACGAATATCAGGGAAAGTACGGTTCCCGGTATTACCGGGAAGACGAAGTAACGCAAGTCGAAGAAGATCACCCCAAGGTCTCTTCGACCAGCGCTTAAGTTTTGTACGATCAACCTTTGAGACCGAGTATGCGCATCAGCCTCGAGCCTGGAATCAGGAAATTCTGGCTGCTCACTATTTCCTTGTCACTGGCCCTGGCGTATACGGTCTTTGTGACTCGAGAACTTGTTGCCAATCTTTTTGGCAATCGGGGTGATTTAGAGAGTCTGAATACTGCCGCGCGCTTGCAGCCCGGCAATGCCCTGTATCGGCACCGCCTGGGCCGGTATTTTGAACTTATCGAGCATAACGCGGAAGCCGCCGCGCAACAGTACCAGGCCGCCGCCCAGCTCAATCCCCATTCCGCCCGCTACTGGCTTGATCTCGCCGCTACGTACCAACTCCTTGACAAGCGAAAGGAGCAGACTCAAGCGCTGGAAAACGGGCTGCACGCTGATCCCACAACTCCCGACGTCGCTTGGCAAGCCGCCAATGTCTACCTGGTCCAGGGAGAAACCGAAAAGGCCCTCCGACAGTTCAGGGTGGTTTTACAGAGCGATGGCTCGCTGTCTCCTCTCGCGCTGCGACTCTGCTGGCGCGCGAATCCCGACGTCGACGCTCTTCTGCAGAACGTGATTCCCTCGCGACCCGACGCTTACATCGCGTTCCTCGAATTGCTGATCGGGAAAAAGGAAACAGCCGGCGCCGCCAAAGTCTGGTCAGCGCTGGTCCAAACCCACCAGCCATTTGAGCCGCGCCACGCCTTCGACTACATCAAATACCTCATTGCGCAACGCGAAGTAGATCAGGCACGTCTCGTATGGCAACAGGCCGCCGCATTGCTGGGATACTCTGCATACCTGACGTCTTCAAGCAACTTGATCGTCAACGGCAATTTTGGCTTGGATGTGCTGAACGGCGGCTTTGACTGGAACTACGCGAAGCAGAACAGCGTGGAACTGATGCTCGATCCCAGCGACTTTCACGGAGGACATCGCTCCCTCTCGATCGTATTCGACGGCCCGGGAGTGAGCGATGCCGGGATCTTTCAATTCATTCCCATTCAGCCCAACTCCACTTACGAGTTCCAAGCCTATTACAAGGCTGGAGAAATCGAAGGCGCCGGAGGCCCGCTGTTTACGATTCATGATCCGTACAGCGGAAAGAAATACTTTGAGAGCGATGAACTCAAGAATGCCGACTTCTGGAGACCCGTGAATGGAGTCTTCACTACAGCGCCGGAAACAAAGTTGCTTCTGTTGCGGGTGGAACGTGTACCCGCTGGAAGCCCGATTCGCGGCAAGCTCTGGATTGACGATCTCCATTTAATTGAAAAGTAAATATCCCGAGAACTCTGTGACATCTCCGATCCTTGCTAATCCCGGATTGATGGCCGTAACCCAAGGCAAGCCCAGGCGGGTTGTTCTTGATCTCGTTCTGTTCTACGGCGTATTCGGCCTCTTGCTCTTCGGGCCGGTTGCTTTTGGCGCCGTCGACCCGCTGTCCATTTTCATACTGGAATTCGGGGCAGCACTGCTGTTTGTCCTCTGGCTGTTTAAACAGATGAATTCAGACAAACTCAAAGTCACGGACAACCCGCTGTTCTTACCCATGCTCGCGTTTGCCGGCCTGATTGTCTTGCAGATCATGGCCGGCCGTAGCGCTTACCGCCATAACAGTATCGCGGGTGCGCTTCTCTATTGCGGCTACGGGTTGCTTTGTTTTCTGACGGTGCAATGCCTGCGCAAAGCTTCTCAAGTAAAAACTCTAGCTCTGATTGTTTCTGTGTATGGCACCGCGATTGCATTCGTCGCCCTTCTGCAGGGCCTTGCGCCAAACGGGAAAGTCTACTGGCTACGAGAACCACACCTGGGTGGCTGGATCTACGGGCCCTACGTGAACCATAACCACTACGCCGGCCTGATGGAAATGCTGGTACCGATCCCACTGGTCTTTTGTTTTACACGCTACGCATATGGAAGCCGAAAGAACCTGGCAGCCCTGGCTGCGGCGCTGATGGCAAGCACTGTTTTCCTTTCAGGATCACGCGGCGGCATGCTGGGCTTGGCGCTGGAAATCGCGATCTTCGCCACCGTCGTGATAAGAGGCCAGAGAAACTTTAAGACAACACTGGCGATCGCCGCGTTCCTAGTCGTGGTCACTGGCTTATTGACCTGGGTTGGCGGAGGAGAACTCGCCAGGCGCATGGCCAGCATCCGTGCAGAAACGCGCACCGAACTATCGGGTGGCGTGAGGCTCTCGATCAATCGTGATGGCCTGCACATGTTCCTGGAGAGACCGGTTATGGGATGGGGCCTCGCGACTTTCCCCGTGGTGTACCCCCAATTCCGCAGCTTTTACACCAATTTCTTCGTGAATGCCGCGCACGATGATTACTTGCAGTTGTTGGTGGAAACCGGTGCGCTCGGATTCGCGATTATGATCTGGTTCCTGGTCCAGCTTTACCGCAGCTCAGTAGTGAAGCTCCCGAACTGGAGCACCAACATCAACGGCGCCCTGAGCCTGGCCGCGCTCCTGGGTTGCAGCGGAATCCTGGTGCACAGCTTTCTCGATTTCAACCTGCAGATTCCGGCCAATGCAGCACTGTTCTATGTCCTGTGTGTTGTCGCCGCTTCACAACCTGTTGTGGAATCGTCACGGAGGAGGCGATCTCGAACGGCGGAAGAGATAGAAATCGCGATATCGTCAATCACGCAATCTGTGCCAGGAGTTCCTGCAGTCCCTGCTTACCTGCAGCCGGCGTGCCTCCCGCATGGCTCGCAACCCACGCTCCCGCCCGATTCGCAGCCTCATTCATCTCCGCCAGCGAAGATTCTCGAAGGTAATGATGTACCAGGCCGGCCGTAAAAGCATCGCCTGCCCCCACCGTGTCCGCCACGGTGATGCGGAATCCGGGATGCTCGTTGGCTCCGCCCTCATCGACCAGCAAGCTTCCACGGCAACCGCGAGTTACGCATAGCAGCTTCAAACCATAAGCACCACGCAGCCTTGTCGCCGACAAGACTTCGTCATCATAGGGCAGTCCCAGTAACCCCATGACTCTAGGAAGCTCTTCGTCGTTCATCTTGACCACATCTGCCCGCTTAAGAGACTGCAGGAGGACCTCGGCCCCATAAAATTGCTGCCGCAAATTTACGTCGAAGATGGCGACACCGTCGGCTCGCTTTCCTAGCAGAAATTTGTGAATGCTCTCAAGTGACTGGGTCGAACGCTGCGCCAGCGAACCGAAACAGATGGCGTCAGCCTCCCGAGCCAATGCTCGCCACTCCGGAGTCCACTCCAGAAAGTCCCAAGCCGCTGGCTCCGCGATTTCAAACCGGGGCTGGCCCCGGGTATCCACTCCTACCTTCACTGTCCCCGTGGGATGTACCGGATCGTGTTGCAAATACGAAGTGGTAGGCCCGAGTTTTGTGAGCTTGGCCACAGCCTCGTCGCCCAACTCATCCCTGCCAACGCGGCTGGCAACGATAGCCCGGTCCCCGAGAAGCCCCGCAATATAAGCGAAATTGGCGGGAGCGCCGCCCAGTTGCTTGCCTCCAGGAAGGAAGTCCCACAGCACCTCCCCCAACCCGACAATCGTAAAGCTCTTCACTGGTTGCGCCTCTCGCGTACGCGCGATTGCCTACTGCTTCGCGTTCTGCTCCTGCTGCAATCGCTCCCCCTCATGCAACTCCCGTTCCGCATCGGAAGCTCTCCCCAAGTCCCGATAAGTCTGGCCTAACAGATGGTGCGTCATAGGATTGTTGGGATCCATCGCCGCGGCATGCTGCAGCGCCCGCAGAGCAAGCTCGAATTCCCCCCATGAGAATATAAGGCCCGGTGGCAGTCGCATCCAGCCAAATCGAGCGCTGCAGCAGGCGCTCGGCCTCATCGTATTTCTGTACTCGCGAGTAAGCATCAGCCAGCTTGTAGTATCCCGCTGCGTAACCAGGGTTGATGGCTAGTTCCTTCTGCAATTCGCTGATTGCCTCCGGAATCCTCGACTTAAACAGATAAAGCTCACCCAGCAGGAAATGCGCCAACGGAAGCTTCGGATCGAGTTCAATCGCCTTCTGCGCGTATTCTTCCGCCACCGGCTCAAATTCCTGCCGCAGCAGCATGCGCGCGGTAAATAGATAACTCGGCGCGGAATCTGGAGCCACGTCAAACATCTTGGCGAATGCCTTGCGCGCCTGCGGATAATTCTTCGTCTGGATATAGCAGACCCCCAGAATATAAGCCGCATCCACATTGGCTCGCGAATACCAGGTCTGCACCTTCTCCAGCTCAGGAATGGCCTCTGCCGGCCTGCCGGAGAGGTAATACGACAGCCCCAGCAACTGCACGGCTTCATTATCGGACGGATCTTCCTGGATCGCTTTTTTCAGCGAATCAATCGCTTTACCGTAGTCACCCTTTTTGTAAAATGTCGTCCCCAATTCGTGAGATAAGCCTTTCAAATAGGGCTTCTTCGCCGCCAATTCCTGCAACTCGGCTACGGCTTCGTCGTACTTTCCTTGGCGAAGCAGGAGCCGGGCCTTGGACAATTCGGGGTCGCTCTCCGTAACCGGTTGCGAAGCTTGTGGCGTAGCCATAGCCCGCGCCGGAGACCCCGTTTCCGGTGTTGTCTGGGCTTGCGCAAGGGCAATTGCGCTGACCGCGAGCAAAATAAGACAAGAAGAGTTCCGCGAAACCATAGAGCAGACTCTAAAGTGTATGGAAAAGATTAGAACACAAAAAGAAAGGAGGGAGTCATCAAGACTCCCTCCAGAAAGCCCGTCGATCGCCGTTCTAAAAGTCGAACCGCAATGCAAACTGCAGTTGCCGCATGCTGGTACCGCCCTCCAAACCGGTGATCTTACCGTTGTTGCCGCCCTGGCAGTCAACACAACCGTTGGCCCCATTGTTTGCGCTGAAGGCATACACCGGGTGGTTGAATACGTTGAAGGCATCCATGATGAACTTTGCCCTAAATCGTTCGGTGATGGCAAAGGACTTCGACACGGACAGGTCAGAATAGAATCCCCTCGGCCCGTGAAACACATTCTTGCCAATGTTTC
>QIAS01000096.1 GCA_003225615.1 Acidobacteriota bacterium
CGGCGCACCTCGAGCCCCAGCAAGTCCAGTGGCAAGGACGATAGCGGCGATGATCGTCCGACTCTGAAACGGCGCGAAGATCAAAAAGACTAGGTAGGTAGGTCCCATTCAAACATTAGCGGCGGCTTCGGCCGCCGTTTTTCTTGCTCGGTGGTTGTACAGGGTCGCGTTTTAGTTCACCTGATTTTCGGTCCCCGGAAACCTTACACTCGTCGCAAAGCCGCGCCGGACGCTGGATTACACCGATTCCACTACTTCTCTGAAGCCAACCAAACCGACCTTTGTCTACTCCAACGTAAGTAGCTGTTTAGGAGACCCAGGGGCCACGGTGCTGACTGAAACAGAAGTCAAAGTAATCGCGTTCGAGCATGGGCGGGCCAAGAAACGGAACAACGCAATCGTCGCCCTTCTATCCGGCGCTCTGCCGGGTGTAATCCTGAGCTGCTATTTCCCCAGCACATGGCAGCGTTGGCTGATCGGTTTCACTATCGGCCTGATTTGGGGAAACGCCTTCGAATACGCCTACCATCGCTGGCTTTTGCACTGGCCGCAAAGTTCGTTTGGGAAAGGGCACCTGGAGCACCACATGAATGTGGGCACTCCGGAAGAGGCCGAACACGTCAATCTCGGCCGATCTCCGCTGCACATAATTCCCTTATTCGTGAGCAACGGCTTATTGGTATTTGCGCTTGATCGATATTTTGGGCTGGGAATTATGTCCGGCATCATGGCCGGATGGAGTATTTATTTGGTCGCAGCTGAAGAAATCCACTGGCGTATTCACATGGACGAATGGTTGCCGCCGGGCCTGCAATTTGCCCGCGCCTATCACATGAGTCACCACGACATTCCTACTGCGCGCTATAACGTATTCCTGCCTCTGTTTGATTTCATCTTTGGTAATAGCAGGAGCTCTGGAAGCGCAGCTTAGGTGCTTAGAGTTCATTACTGAAAAGCCTCTGCTGTTCATCGAATCCCAAGAAAAAACCATCCAGCAGCACTGGAAAACACCAGAAATCGAGGCAAACCCTGTTCCAGGTAGAGAATCCAAATAACGATTTAGTGTGCCTTAAGCCTAAGTGGAGGTCAGAAATCATGACAAAAGTCGCAGTAGCATTACTGTTGCTTTGCACGTTCGTGTGGGCGCAAAGCGATCAGGACGCAAATAAGACTCGGGACGATGCGAGCGCCAGCACTCAAACCGAAAAATCCAGCAGCAACTTGTCCGAGCTGCAGGCTGCCACCGAAGTGGTTCAGCATATGAGCTCGGCAGCCGGCGATAAAGGTATCCCGAACGAGGTGTTAGAAGGCGCGAAATGCGTCGCCGTGATCCCCAAGTTGGTCAAAGGAGCGTTTGTGATTGGTGGAGAACACGGCACGGGCGTGGCCACCTGCCGCGTCAACGGCCAGTGGAGCCCTCCCGCTCCCTTTTCTCTCTCTGGAATGAGTTGGGGAGCGCAGATCGGCGGCAAGACCACGGATCTGCTGATGTTCATTATGAACGAGAAGGGCATGAATGATCTGATTTCAGGCCATTTCAAAGTAGGTGCAGATGTGTCTGCCGCGGCCGGCCCGGTAGGGCGCACCGCCTCCGCAGATGCTGGCTGGAAGGCGGGAATTCTGACCTACTCGAGCAGCAAGGGCGCGTTCATCGGCGCATCGCTTAACGGCGCCGAATTGCAACAGGACCACCGCGCCACGCAAGCCTGGTACGGCAGCGACGTTCCTTTCCAGGACATCCTCACCGGAAAAGTGAAGATGCCCAATGAACAGGCACGGGCGTTCGTTAACGCAGTCCAGAATGCGAAGGAGAGCGCTCAAGCGCGCTAACCACGGTGCTCTACGCAGCAAAGGCGGGTCCATGCGGCCCGCCTTTCTTTCTTAATCTTCAATGACAACAGCAAAAACAAAACCGCGGCTCTCGCCGCGGTCTTACTGTCTGTGGAAACTAACGCAAGGCAATTACGCTGCTTCTTTCGTAGCCAGTGACGGGACTCCCTTGGAACGGCCGGAATCAGGAGAGACCACTCTCATCTCCTTCCAGTCATAAGGAAGTTCTTTGCCGCAATCCAGGCATACGACGTAGGTGCCGGTGAGGGAAGCCGCTTTAATGCGGCGGGGACCGGTACGAACTGTAATGGGAAAACTGTAGCGAGCGTGCCAGCAGCCGAAAAACACGTCGAGCAATTTCGCGATCATTATCGACCTCCCCCACAGCGAGCTCTTACCGGCCCTTATCTGGGACTTACCAAGCCTTTACTTCGCCAAACATCACAGAACCTTGACTTACTTCCCAAAGCTTCACCTGCTTAGATTCAGCTACTCTGAAAAAGGTTCGTTGGTGTTATGAACACGCCGGATGCCGATGGGCTGGAGGAGGGGAAGTGCCTCAGTGATTAAGGCTTAGCCGGAATAGCGGGAAAAGCTGCTAACCGCGAAGTTCGCAAAGGTTTACGCAAAGGTCGCAGAGAATTTCCCCTTCACCGCAGGCCTCGGGCATATCAAGTATCAAGAAGAGACGATTGAAGGACGAATCAGAGAGAGCTCAGACGCTCTGCGGACCAGCCTTCTTGCGCTGACACTTCGCCATGATCGCCGCTCGAAGTCGGCCACGCAGATCTTCTGGCAACTCGTAGAGCTGTGAGTCACGGTAAATTTCAATGGTTTTCTTGGTTGTGTCGCAGACCACATAGCAGTTGTGACACCAGGCGAGGTGATCTTCGAGTTCAGCCTTGGTCCGCTCGTCCATCACGCCGTCGAGATAATTGGTCAGCTCTTGCAGAAATTCAGAGCATTTCACTTGTTGCCATCTCCACTCTCACGTTTCTGGAAGTAGCGGCTGAGCCGTTCCCGCAACTGCAGGCGCGCGCGCAACAACCGCGACTTGACCGCTGGAATGCTGAGGTCTAGCGCCTCGGCCGTTTCCTCGGTCGAAAGACCCTCCACATCACGCAGCACAAACACCGTCCGGAAGCCGGGGGGCAAGCCCTGGATGGTGCGGGTCAAGATGTCGCGCAACTCCGCCTGCGTATATTGCTGTTCGGGATTGGGGCTCCAATCCGCAACCTCACGGGGGAGTGAGTCATCTTCGGTCTTGACCTCTTCGTCTAACGAGACCGTACGTTCCGGCCGCCGCTTGCGCAGCTTCATTAACGCTTCGTTGACGGCGATACGAACCAGCCACGTGTAAAACTTGGACTGTCCCTGGAACTGCTCCAGGTTCTCGTACGCCTTCAAGAACGCGTCCTGCACCACGTCTTCCGCGTCTTCGCGGTTTTGCGTGATGTGCTGAGCAATGCGGAAAACGTTGCGATCGTAACGCCGGACCAGATCCTCGAACGCCGCGACGTCGCCGCGCTTGGCAGCCTGAACCAGCTCCATTTCCGGAATAACTGGCTCGCCTACTCTAGGTTGGATGGCATTCATTATGATCCCGATGCAGTAAATTTCAGGCGCGCCGGCCGCGTTGCGAATGTTATTTTACTTGGTAACCCGGCCCTGTGCCCAACTGTTTTGACGTAGGAATAACCGGACTGTTTGCGCTAAATTCCAACTCTGGTGTTGTCCGCGGAGGACACCTCCTTGCGTGTCCTAAAAGAGTTCGTGCAAGTACCATATAATCATGAGCTAGCCACAACGGGAGCTGCTGGGCAGCTGGTAATTTGGTCCAAAACTGATGGCAGACGGAACCGGGATTAAGAAAATCATCGAGCGAGTGGTGTCCCAGGTGCTGGAAAGCCACGTCCCGCGACTGCAGGACGAGTTGGTGCAGCGGGTGCTGCAGGAAGTTGAGCCTAGGCTGGGCGGTGGTTCGGAAGGCTCAAGCACCGAGTTGCTGCGCGCCGTCGCGCTGATTCACGCCGGCACTACGCAGCGTGAAATCCTTCGCGCGCTGCTGGACAGTTCCGCGCAGTATTGCGGACGCGTCGCCCTCTTCGTCGTAAAATCGGGCACCGCGACCGGATGGCAAGGGCGTGGTTTTGGCGAAGGCGACGCAATCAAGGACTTTCCCTTCGACGTCAGCTCGGGCTTAGGCGCGCGCGCTCTGCAGGACCGTACCGTCGCCACCGGCAAAGCGTCCGAAGTGGACTCCCGTTTCCTCGAACAATTCAGGAACCCTGCAAACGATCAAGCGATGGTTCTTCCTTTGATGTTGAAGGACAAGGTCGCGGCCTTGGTGTATGCCGATGGCGGCAGCACCGGCAAAATGGACCCGGTCGCCCTCGAATTACTAGCAGTATCGACCAGCGCCTGGCTGGAAGTGGCATCCTTGAGGAAGCAGGCTCCCAGGGAAGGTGCTCCGGAATCGGTGCCTGCAGGGGAGGCCGCCGCAGCGCCATCATCGTTCGTCGATCCCTTCGCAGGACATAAGCCCCATCATGTGACGCCGCCTCCGCCTCCCCCGACCGCAGAGGCGACGTCGGGCTCAGGATCCGGAGCTGAAGCGGCGGAAGAAGCGCCCGTGGTCGCCACCTCCACGGCAGTTGCACCGGCTCCGACGGCCACTCTGCCTCCAGAAGAAGCGGAAACCCATCGCAAGGCGCAGCGCTTTGCCAAGCTGCTGGTAGACGAGATCAAGCTTTACAACCAGGCCAAAGTAGCCGAAGGCCGCAAACATAAGGATTTGTACGACCGACTTAAAGAGGATCTTGACAAGAGCCGCGCCACTTATCAACGACGCTACGGAAACACCGCAGCGGCCAGTGGCGACTATTTCAACAGTGAAGTCGTCCGCAGCCTGGCAGGGGATGATCCCTCCGTTATGGGCGCTAATTTTCGGCGATAGGGCGGGAGTGGCGGTGCATCGTCGGCAATTAGTCGCGATTGTTTGCCTGGCATCCCTCTGGATGTCTCTTGGAGCTTGGAAGTCTTCTGCCTCGATCCAATCGGCTACAGGCAATAGCCAAAGCAGCGGCACCAGCGCTCAATCCACTGACACGAGCGGTCGAGTTCCAGCCCCGAAGCAGCCGTCAGCGACGAAAACAGCTGCGGCGAAAAAGAAGAAACCCACAAAAACCCAGCGCAAACGGAGGCGCAAGCCTCCTTCAGCTCGCGTGCGCAGAGTGCACCGTGCCTTTGTTGCTTCGACCAGCTTGCGGCCGATGGCGCAGCAGTTACTGCAGGACCGCACACCTGCGGCCTATGCGGGTGTAGAAGGTTATGCCCGACGCCATCCCAAGGAAGATGCTGGCGCGCTGGCCTGGCTGGTCACCGGCTATGCGCATATCGTGGACCACGATTACGCCAAGGCCATTGAGCCGCTGACACGAGCCAAATCATCCGCGGGCGAGCTTGGGGAGTATGTCACCTATTATCTCGGCACCACTTACCTGCAGGCTGGGCGCAGCGCGGAAGCGGTGGCCACTCTGGCGGATTTTTCGGAGAAGTATCCCGACTCTCTGCTGATCCGCGATGTGCACGTTACCTATGCCAGCGCATTATTGGCCGAAGGCAGGCCTCAAGATGCCATAGCAGTTCTGGAAAAAGATCGGCAGCCTGCGCGTGCCGACGTGGAACTGGCTGTTGGTCGCGCTTACGAAGCGGCCGGTGAGATCGCCAAGGCTTCCGCCGCGCTGCACAACGTGTATTACAACATGCCCACGA
>QIAS01000069.1 GCA_003225615.1 Acidobacteriota bacterium
TTCTGGGCTTTCAGATAGTAGGCGTCATAATAGCCCGCGCTCAACGCGTAAGTGCCGAGCATGATGCGCCGCTTCACTTCTGCGCCAAATCCCTGGTCTCGCGTGCGGCGATACATTTCAGAAAGCACACGGGCATCCCGGGCCCGATATCCGTAGCGCACGCCATCAAAGCGCGCGAGATTGGAGGAAGCCTCCGCCGTAGCCACAATGTAATAAGTAGGAATGGCATAGGGAGT
This sequence comes from Acidobacteriota bacterium, assembly GCA_003225615.1. Taxonomy (GTDB): domain Bacteria; phylum Acidobacteriota; class Terriglobia; order Terriglobales; family Acidobacteriaceae; genus QIAS01. The sequence continues at coordinate 237 of QIAS01000069.1, forward strand.
ATGCGGCAACGACACCGGCACGATCTCGCACCCCAAATTAGCGAGCTGCTGAATTGCGGTTTCTACCGCCTGGCGGACCTCGCTGTCCAAACCTTCGCCAAAATATTCCTTGGCCACACCAATGCGAAGCCCGTGAACCGGCTTTTCAAGTTCGGCCACGTAATCGGGTACGGGGACATCGGCGGAAGTAGAGTCCATGGGATCACGCCCGGCGATAGTACGCAGCACGATGGCTGCATCCTTGACGGTTCTGGCAAGCGGGCCCACATGATCGAGTGAGGAAGCAAACGCGATTAATCCGTAACGCGAGACGCGGCCATAAGTAGGCATCAATCCGACCACGCCACAAAACGAAGCCGGCTGCCGAATAGAGCCGCCAGTATCCGAGCCCAAGGTCACCACCGCCATTCCCGCAGCCACGGCTGCCGCCGATCCGCCTGAAGATCCGCCAGGCACGCGGCTAGGATCGCGAGGGTTGCGGACAGGCCGAAATGCGGAGTTCTCATTCGACGACCCCATCGCGAATTCATCGCAATTCATTTTTCCCAATACGACCGCTCCGGCCTGCTCCAGTCGCGCGACCGCGGTGGCATCGTAAACAGGAATGAAGTTGTCCAGGATTTTCGAGCCGGCGGTGGTGCGCACGCCGCGGGTATTCAAGACGTCCTTTATGCCCACCGGAACGCCAGCCAGCGGTGGCAATGGCTTGCCCTTGGCTGCGAGCTGGTCCACGCGGCGGGCCTGCTCGAGAGCGCGCTCGTTGGAGAGGGTCAGGTAAGCGCCAATCTCAGAATCACGCGTTTTGATGTTGCGGTAGAAAGACTCCGCTAAAGCTACAGCGCTGGTTTTGCCTTGCTGGATGGCGGAACGGGCCTCATCGATGGTGAGATTGCTAACTTCCATGAATCAGACGAACTTGCCCTTGGCCTTGGCGGTGGGGGCGTTCAACTCGGCATTGAAGACGGCGCGGATCTTGTGAATGGTTTCTTCCTTATCCCAGTGCTTGCTTTCATGCAAGGCATTGGCCACATGGCGAACAATGTCGGTCAGCAGAATTCCCCAGCCGATTGCCATGTGCTCGTCATCCCAGGCGTTCATATTCAAACTGCAATGTAGGCCGCCCTGGGCGATCCAGGCGCGCACCAATTCGCAAGCCTTTTTATCCGATGCAGCCGAGGGCGGAACACGAAGTTCGCCAGACATAGACTCCTCTCTGTACGATCCGAAAATCGCAAGCTTCGCTAGCGTTCAATCACCTTGGGGACTTTGAAGAAAGTGCCATCCGCATCGGGGGCGTTCTTTAAAGCTTCTTCACGCGGCAAGGAAGGACGCAACCCATTTGGAATGTCCTCCCGCATGGCGTAAGCGAAATGCTCGCTCCCCTGCTTCGAGTCGTCCACTGCATACCGGTTGGAAACTTGCGCCATAGGTGGCACGTTCTCGGTATTGAGCTGGTTAAGCCGATCAATGTACTCAAGGATGGAATTGAGGTCGCGGAGCATGCGTGCACGTTCTTCCGCCGTTAATTCCAAGTTGGCAAGCTCGGCCACATAGGAAACGTCTTTATCGGAAACTTTCATACTCTGGTGGAGCGGCCATTCTTGTCGGCCCGGTCCGCGAGTTGCTGTCCAGCGAGGATAAATTCGATTCGCTTCACGCTCTCCCCAACATAACGGTTGATCACCGCCAGATACTGCGGAGCGAAGCTCTGCAATTCTTTCCGCCATCCCACATCGGGGACTTCCACTCGCAATACACCTTGCGCGAAATCGACTGCCCGGGTGCGCTCGGCGACGGTGCTCCCACAGGCAAGCGGCCACGCCAAAACGGGGCCCTCCCCGGCGCGGGCGCGCCGTAACGCGCTGGCCATCAGCCGCTCCAATCCTGATCCAAGATGCTCCAGGATGTACCTCTCAGGAAAATTTCGTTAGCGGTGGAAGTCTTCAATTTTAGCATCACGGGCTTTCCTGCACAGGAGGGGAATTACTCGGAAGGACCAGTCTTGCTCGGGCGTGCTCTCGGTTGGCGTGTGAGATAATTTCTTTGAAGCCTAATCGAGGAAGAACAATGGCACAGCGCTTGGTTCATTGCGTGAAGTTGCAAAAAGACTTACCCGGTTTGGACGAGCCCCCTTTCGACACCGAACTCGGCAAGAGAATCTACGAGAACGTCTCCCGCGAAGCCTGGAACGGGTGGACGGAGTTCTGCAAGATGCTGCTCAACGAATACCGGCTGAACCCGGCACGCAAGGAAGATCAGGCTGCCATCGTGCAGCAGATGGAGCAGTATTTCTTTGGTCAAGGCGTTGCCCCGCCGGAACAGTACGTGCCCCCAACTCAAAAGTCCTGAATCGATTGTTGCAAATGCGGCGTGCGGCCATTGGAAGCCCAGTTTCTTAGAAGTTGAACACCAGCCCTGTAGAAAGCCGGAAATTCCCCTCCTTGGTGCCGAACAATTTCGTGTGCAGGTAATCTCCCTGCACGCGCCACGCAAAAATACGCAGAACCTTGTAATCAAGACCGCCTCCCCCGGCATAGGCGAAGGAAGTGTCGGAGTCGGAGAACCCCGCGATGCCGGTATTCATGTGCGCGGCGCCGCCCAGCACGTGCGCAAAAGGACGAACTTTCCCTGCCGACATAGAGATTCGTGGCCCAAACAAGAAATTGTATTCCTTGACCGTCACGCCATTCGGCGTTCCATAATGACCGCTCACATCAGCCGCAATCCCAAACCAGGGAAGAAACAATTTTCCTTCCAGCGAACCGATCCACCCGTTCAGGTTGGCATGGTTTCCCCCGCCCTGGTCGAACCGGTTATACGAATAGCCTACAAAGACATTGCCCTTGGGTAGTATCTGAGCGCTTGCCGCACTGGCCAGCAGCAAGAACACGGGAGCAAGTGAAAGGAATTTGCGCACTGAACTCCTCCTGCAGTTTTCAAGGTTAGATTCTTGATCGACATCGTTGGATGCGAGGCCCTCTTCACGAATTTGCCTCTTAACGCTTCACGGGGTCGTGAGAGTCCTTCTCTTCTTCTTATGGGTGAAGTTCAAAACAATCCCTGTAGACACGCGATAGTTGTCTTCGTAGTAGTTGAAAAATCGTGTTCGCAAATAGTCGGCTTGTACCCGCCAGGCCAAACGCTGGCTGATCCTGTAGTCAGCACCCAGGCCTAGTGCGATGGCAAATTTGCTGTCGGACTCCGAGACTCCCAAGATGCTGCCCTTGACGTGTGCTTTTCCGAAAAGGCCTTGCGCGTACGGGGTAAATTTTTCCCACCTCCGATAGGGCACTCGCGCGCCGAACAGGTACGTGAACAGACGCGTATTCACCGTCAAGTTAGTAGTAGACGTAGGACACAGGGGAGGACACGGAGGGAACGGAGTCGGAACCGCAACTGGGATTTGGGCATTGCCGTAACTGGTGCCAAAATCTGCCACCAGCCCCAGCCAGCGAACGACGTTCAGACTCAAGGTGGCCTCCCATCCGTCCAGCCGCACCCGCGTGTTGGTGGAAAAAGGATCTGCGCTCACGTAGGTATAGCCGCCGTACAGTTCAGCGATCGGTAAGCGCGACGGCTCCGGCGCGCTCGGCGGCTCAGGAATTTGCGGCTCTGGTGCGGTTTGCGGCTCGGGGGGATTCTGCGGCGCTGGCGGGTTGGCGGGCGCTGGTGGATTTTGGGATGCTGGCGGATTCTGCGGCTCGTTTGTCTGCTGTGCTTCCGTGCTTACGCAAAACGCCAATATCAACAGGGCCAAAGCCAGCCGTTTAGTCACTAAGTCCTCCTGCCAAAGTACTCAGCGCCCTCCGCGAACTTTGCGGTTGAAGCATTAAACCGCTGAGATTGCAAAGTTAATGCAGCGTGCGCAGAGAAACCATTCGAACTTGAAACAATAAATGATTGGAGCAAGGGCGCGGAATACTTGCTGTAGCTCCGCCAACATCAGGAGAGTTCCGCCGAAAGCTGTATTCCGCTCATTGGTCACTTCGCCTGTCCAGCACGTGAAATGGCCCTTTCGATTCAAAAATCCACAGCTTTTTTGTCTTTGGTAGCGCAATCACCAGCACAATCGAGTAACGTTAACCTATCAACTCTCACGAATAATCAGGAAAGCGCATTCATTCCACAAGGAGGACACTGTTTTGGCATTACATATGGAAGTCCGTCCTCGCGGGCACGTCATGATCCTGCATTGTAAAGGCCGGCTCGTATATCGCGACGAAACTGCGGCATTCTCCCAAAAAGTGGGCGAGTTGCTGGAACGCCACCACCCGCTGGTGGTGGACTTCACAGCACTCGACACCATTGACAGCGCCGGTCTTGGAGAACTTGTGCTCCTGCACATGTGGGCCCAAACCAGCAACCGTTCCATAAGGCTCGCGAATCCAAACTCGAAAGTCCGACATTTGCTGAAAATTACTAATCTGCTGTCCGTTCTGTTTGTATACGCTACGCTGGAAGAGGCGGTAAACGCCTCGACCCGTGACCTGGCCCGTCCGGCGTAATCGGGCTTAATGCTCTCGTTCAAATCGATAGCGCCCTTGCTGTTCCGATGCTACCGCCTCCGCCACCGCTAGAAACGCGCGCGCTGCATGCGAGAGACTGGCTTTTTTCCTGTATACCAGGCGCAGCTTGCGCTGCAGATGCAGTTCGCGCACGAAAATGCGTACCAACTCCCCCCGCGCCAGCTCATTCTCCACACTGATTTCCGGCACCAGGGCCACCCCGTTGCCCATGGCGACAAACCGTTTTATCGCCTGCAACGTGGGCAGTTCGATGTCCATGTGCAAAGGAGTTTTGTGCCGCTTGAACGCCTGTATCACCTTCTCCCGATAAGGCGAGGAGACGATGTGCGCCACGAACGACTCTGTCCCCAATTGCCGGATGCTGACCTGCTGCGACTTGGCCAAAGGATGCCGCGGGGGAACCACTAACACCAACTCGTCCAGGTAAACCACCACCGAGCGCAATTGCGCATCCTGAGGATCATAGGACAACACCCCAATTTCGACAGTATGCCGTAGCAAGTCGTCGGGAATATGGCTGCCCAGCGAGCGCTGCACGGTGATCTTGATCATGGGATGCAATCGCCGGAATTCGGCCAGCACCGGCAGCAGATAAAGCGCGGTAAATTCATTGGCGGCGATCTCCAGTTTGCCTTTGTGCATTTCCCGCAGTTCCACCAGTGCTTCGCGCGCGTTATTGCGCAGGTTCAGCAACTGCTCCGCATAATCCTGTAGTACCCGGCCGGCATCGGTAAGCACGCCTTCACGAGAGGAACGGTCGAATAAGGGTTCCCCCAGTTCTTCTTCCAGCTTGTGGATGGTCTGGCTCACCGCTGACTGGGTGCGGAACAGTTTTTCGGCGGCTCGCGAAAAGCGCCTCTCATGCGCCACCGCCAAAAAGACTTCCAGCTGCGAAAGCTCCATGGCCGCTCCTTTAGCCAAACTTACCCGTCTATTAGCGGAACTTATTGTGTTCAGTATTACTTATGATGTTTGTAGGATTATAAGCTTTGCTTTATCCTCCTGTCGACGTAGCATAGTTTTTTCTATCCAAGGAGGCTTTCGCTCATGGAACGAGCGCGGATTCGGGTGTTCGACACCACTCTGAGAGACGGCGAACAGTCGCCGGGCTGCAGTATGAACGTTCACGAAAAGCTGCGTCTGGCACGCCAGCTCGATCGTGTGGGTGTGGACATCATTGAAGCCGGGTTTCCCATCGCGTCCGACGGTGATTTCGAAGCCGTCCAAGCCATCGCGGCAGCCCTGCGCAGGCCGACCATCGCAGGCTTGGCGCGAGCCTGTTCGCCGGACATTGAGCGCGCCTGGCAAGCCCTGAAAGGCGCGGCGTTTCCCCGCATTCACGTATTCCTGGCCACCTCCGACATCCATCTCAAGTACAAGCTGAGAATTTCGCGCCAGCAGTGCCTGGAACAGGCGCGCGACTCGGTGCGATTGGCGAAGTCCTTGTGCACCGACGTGGAATTTTCTCCCGAAGACGCCACCCGCACCGATCCTGAGTTCCTATGCCAGGTGCTCGAAGCTGTGGTTGAGGCCGGCGCCACCACTCTCAACATTCCCGACACCGTCGGTTACACCATGCCGGCGGAGTTCAACGAACTGATTCACAGCATTCGCCGGCGAGTTCGGGGGATCGAAGGAGTAACTATCTCCGCTCACTGCCACAACGATCTCGGGCTAGCCGTGGCCAACTCCTTGGCAGCCATTGCCGCCGGAGCGCGTCAAGTTGAGTGCACTATCAACGGCATCGGCGAACGTGCCGGAAATGCTTCCCTGGAAGAGATTGTGATGGCGATGCGGGTGCGTCCTGATTTGCATCCCTACGACACAGGCGTAGTCAGCAGTCAGCTTTTTCCCGCCAGCCAACTGCTAAGCGAAATCACCGGAGTTCCCGTACAACCCAACAAAGCCATTATCGGCCGCAACGCATTTGCTCACGAAGCGGGCATTCACCAGGATGGCGTACTCAAGAATCCTTTGACCTACGAGATCATGACACCTCAATCGGTGGGTGTGCCCGACTCCAAGCTGGTACTGGGCAAGCATTCCGGACGTCACGCGCTGAGTCTTCGTTGCGAACAACTCGGCTACCAATTCGAGCGTCGCGAACTTGACGAAATCTACCGCCGCTTTGTTCTGTTGGCGGATCAAATCAAGAATGTCCAAGACCATCATCTCCTGCAGTTAATCCGTGAAAGCTGCGGGAGGTCACAACGCATACCACCCGCTCACGTAGAAGAAGTTACTATCGCGATGGCGGCAGCGGCGGGACAAAGCCGAATATCGGATTATTCGTCCAAGCCGATTGCCCTTCCAAACGATTTTCCGACTCATGAGCTGCCACGCAATTCCATGGCCGAGCACCACTGTGAACAGGAAGATTATCTCTGGGGAGTGTAGGTGGACCTTGCCGATTCTCCGCAGCCTGTGTAGCCAGCCCAGGTAGAATGTCTGTTCGCTAGCTAACCGTGTGACTATGCGTCGGAATCTACAATAGGCGCACCATGCTCCTCAAGCTCACCATCCTCCCCGGTGACGGGATCGGACCAGAGGTCACAGAAGGGGCGACTCGCGTCCTGGAAACTGTGGCCGAGTCCTTCGGCCATCAGCTCCATCTCACCCGCAAAGACATCGGCGGCGCCGCATTGCTCTCCAGCAAGGATCCGCTGCCGCCAGACACTCTCCAGACGTGTCTGTCTGCGCAGGCAGTCTTGCTGGGCGCGGTCGGTGGCCCCGCCTTTGATGATTTTCCCAGCCACCTTCGTCCAGAGAGTGGATTGTTGAAGCTTCGGCGTAAGCTGGGTGCCTTCGCCAACCTGCGTCCCGCGGTTTGTTATTCCGCGATAGCTCACCGCTCGCCGCTGCGCGCCGACCTGATCCGGGGTACGGATATTCTCATCGTTCGCGAACTGCTGGGAGGACTGTACTTCGGTGAGCCCCGTCTCATTCAAGGCGCTTCGGGCGACCGGGCCGCGACCAATACTATGCGCTACCGGGAGCCGGAAGTCGATCGCATCGCTCGAGTGGCTTTCGAATTGGCTCGCAGCCGCCGCCGGAAACTGACCTCAGTGGATAAAGCCAATGTCCTCGAGTGTTCTCGCCTATGGCGCGAAGTGGTCACCGAGGTAGCGCAAGATTTTCCCGACATAGCGCTTTCCCACATGTATGTAGACTCAGCCGCTATGGCGCTGGTCATGCGCCCTGCCGACTTTGACGTCCTGCTCACCGAGAACATGTTCGGCGACATTCTCTCCGATGAGGTGGGCGGTGTGGTGGGATCCCTGGGATTACTGGCGTCGGCCAGCATCGGCGGCCCGATTGGGCTCTACGAGCCGGTCCATGGCTCGGCACCCGATATCGCCGGACGCGGCATTGCCAACCCGCTGGGCGCAATCCTCTCTTGCGCCTTGTTGTTGCGATATTCCTTCCGCCTGGAACGGGAGGCGGCCTGCATCGAGTGGGCAGTAGGAAGGGTTCTCGAAAGTGGTAACCGCACTGCGGACCTTGCCCGAACCGGCGAGATGCCCATCGGTACCACCGAGATGAGTCAGAAGGTATGCGATGCAGTTACAGAACTCGCTCGCGCCGGCAGCGTCCAGCGTGCCGCCCAGGAACAGTCGGTCTGACCAAAGTTACCTACGATTTTATCCTTGGCCCCGCTTGCCTTTTTGTTGCCAGCCACTGTCAATACGGTATGTACTGTATTGAACTGCTTCTCCCTGCCCGCTGGACACGCCGCCTGCGACATTTCCACCGTTTCCACAGGCAGGCTCTTGCAACGCCAGGTGTAGAATTAGTGCACTCCGGTGGGAGACTCCCCCGTGGTTTCCAAGTGTGCCAACCCGGCCTGCTCGGCTCCTTTTCGTTATCTGCATGAGGGTAAGCTGTTCCGCATGGAGATGAACCCTGACGGAGCTGTGGATACTCTGCATGTTGTCGCGCCGTCGGGAAAGCCCGCCAAGCATACTGAATTTTTCTGGCTATGTGACGAGTGTGCAATACGGATGACGCTTGCCTTTGAAAAAGGCGGGGGAATCAAGACTCGGCCATTAACGCGTGCACTTCGCGCGGCTTCCTAGACTATCCTGCATACTTGCCGGTGAGCGCATACCACCGGACCTTGAGCATTTCTACCAGCATTTGCACCCCGTCGCGAAAATAACTTATGCGGCTGCCTTCGCTATGCGCCCAGGCCACGGGGATTTCTACTACTTTGAATCCGGACTTTTTGGCCAGAAAGAGCAATTCCGGATCGAATCCCCAACGTTCAATTTTCTGCTGAGAAAAAATCTGCGTCGCCGCCGCCCGCGTGAAGGCCTTGAACCCGCATTGTGTATCGCTGAATTTCAGGCCTAGAACTATTCGCAGCGCCAGGTTGAAGAGGCGTCCAAAAAGCTGGCGGTACCAAGGCTGCCTCTCCGTTTGCAACTCACTGTTCAACCAGCGCGAGCCGATGGCAACATCGGCGCCGCCGCGAATGGCCCGGAGCAGTTTGGGAGCTTCTTCAATTGGGGAGGACAGGTCGGCATCGCTGAACAGCAGCACTTCGCCCCTGGCCTCCAGCATCCCATTGCGCACGCTGTAACCTTTCCCACGATTTCCGGGATTCTCCAAAAGCCGCAGCCCAGGATTCTTTTCCGCATAGGCGCGCACCACCTCTACGGTCCTGTCCCGCGACCCATCATTCACGACGATGACTTCAGCGTCCCAATTCTGCTCCCTCAGATACGCGAGTACCCGCTCCAAAGTGGCCCCCACACGCGCCTCCTCGTTGTACGCGGGAATGACGATGGTGTAGGTAGGTGATTTCAAGATTAGGCATCGTGAGTTATTGGCTGTTGGACAACATTCCGCCTAAGCTCACGCAACCGCCACAGTTTCAAGGAAAGTCTGTAGCGAGTCAAAGGGACCGAGGACGGGAATCGCAGCCGAGATGAAAGTTCCGCGGTGCGACCTGCCACCCGAAGCTGCGGCCTGCTGCTAAGCCACTTGCCGGTTCTTCTCCAGCATGGAAAAGAATTCGTCTACCAACTCCGGATCCCACAGCCCGCGCCGGGCCTCTTCGCGCATGGTGATCGCCGATTGCTCGTGACTGAGTGCCGGCTTATAGGGCCGGGCGGTTCGCAAAGCATCGTAGACATCCACAACCTGCAGCACCCGCGGCAGTAAAGGGATTTCGATTCTATGCAACCCGTCCGGATATCCGCTGCCGTCGGAATGTTCATGATGATGGCGAATGATGGGCAGCACCAGGCGCAGGGTCTTCAAAGGCTTGCAAATGTTCTCGCCCGTGATGGGATGTTGCTTCATGACCTGCCATTCTGCCAACGTCAGATTGCTGCCCTTTTTGAGAATTTCGTCCGGCACCGCGATTTTTCCCAGATCATGAAGAAATCCTCCTCGCCGCAAAGCTACAAGCGATTCCTCCTCAAGGCCCAAGTGTCGGCCCAGGTCCGAGGCATGCTGAGCGAGCCGTTCGCAGTGGCCCTCTGTGTAAGGATCACGCGACTCCACGCTGCGGCCCAGCGTGCAGAGTACCGACTCGGCCGTCTCCAACTCGTCGGTGAACTCTTTCAGCTTGAGTAGGGAGCGAACGCGGGCAAACAGCTCTTCAGGAAAGATTGGCTTATTAAGAAAGTCATCGGCGCCGGCTTCAATGCCACGCAGCCGGTCCTGGCGATCACTGAGGCCTGTGATCATGACCACGGGTATCAACCGTGTAGCCGCATCGTCCTTCAGTTCGCGGCACAGCTCGTAGCCTGACTTCCCAGGCATTACCACATCCAGGAGGACCAGGTCGGGCGGATCCCGGTGGATCTCTGCCTCCGCGTCCCCAGCGTGAAGCACGGTAGCGACGTTATAGCCCCGGCTGGAGAGCAACTCGCCCATCAAGGCGGCGTTGTTCGGATTGTCGTCCACCACCAGGATGCGCGGATTACGACGGCGGGGCTGAGCCTCCCCCATGCTTTTTTGAGAGCCGGGCCCGGGAAAAATGGTTGTACGGGAATGCGCAGGGGAACTCATGAACCCACACCTGTGAGAGCATTCATTCTAACGGATTACCCGGGGGCAAGAAAGCGGTTTACCCCAGAAAAAACGATTTATCAGGGTTGTTCCTGTAACCAGAGCGGTTCCTGCTGCGTTGATCTTGGGCGAGCTTTTCTTCCCGTTCTGAACCAATCAGGCGCTCAGGTGCCGGCTGCCCTTGTTTCCGCCTGCCATTCATGCCTACGCTAGGTCTATGAAATACATTTCATCTTTACTGCTCCTCATGTCTCTTTTATCAAATGCCCACGCCGTCCCTAAGCCGCACGTCATAAGTTTCGGGAAGGTGACCCCGGTTAAATGGGTCGCAGGATCCGACGAGAGCAAGACCCTTAACTTGAAAGTGCGCGCTCTTTATGTTGATGCCCGCTTGAAGGAACACACCATTGGATCACCTCACGACGTTACTGACCGCCTGTTTGTAGTTCGTCGCGCTTTTCGCCTCAACGACAATCTCCCCGAGGAGTCCGGTATCCAGTCACGCTGGTATTGGGAACGCGGGGGATGGTTGCTGGTAGACCGTCTCACCGGGCGTGTCTCGCAGATTAATCTACCTGAGTTCGATCCTTTCTACTCAGCCGCCAATTGGTATCGCGACTACATTGCCTACTGCGGTGTTTCTGACGATGGCAAGAAGCTCTACGCCATCGTTGCCCAGCTCGGCCGCCGCAAACCAGTCCTGAAGAAACTGCTCGGCGAAGCGGCAGGAGAGGACGCCCCTGATTCTGAATGCCTCGCCCCACGATGGCAGCGCGGGCCGACCCGCGTAAGCTTTGAACCGGAGCATGGGCAGGCGCTAACGTTTTCCGTGAAGGGACACATAGTGGATGTCGTGAACGACGCCGAAGAAGAGGAAGCATCTGAGTAGCGCATTGTGGCGTCGGAACCCGGCGCCAAATCAACTTGTCATCGCGAGCGGAGCCACGCGAATGCGTGGCGGAGTCGAGGCCCCACGATGCCGTGCAGCCTAACTGACGTCGGAGCCTTTCCTATCACTGCCGCGGTCTCACGGGGTGGTTCACTGCGCGATGCAGGCACGTCAAAATCAACATGCTTCAGTCTCCCACCTCCACCGCGTGCAATTCCTGAGCAGATTCTCGGGCATTCACTTTCGCGCTGGTCACCAGCACAACCGAAGCCACCACAATCGCACTCCCCGCCAAAATGAAATGATTTACCACTTCGTGCTCAATTGCCCATCCCAGGAACACGGCCACTACCGGATTTACATAAGCATAAGTTGAGACCTTCGATGTCGGCACATGCCCCAGCAAATAAATGTAAGCGGTATAGCCAATCCAGGACCCGCACACGACGAGGTAGAGAACCGCCCCTATCCCCCGCCCCGTCCACACGACTCGGGAGAAATCGCCCATCGCCACTGCGAATATTAAGTTTGCGATGCCGGCAAAAGTCATCTGCCACCCCGTCGAACTCAGGCGATCCTCGTCCCCCTGCCAGCGCTTCGCCAGCACAGAGCCGAGCGCCCAGCTGAATGAGCCGAAAGGCAAAGTCAACGCTGCCCACAATTCACGGTGCTGCAATGTACCTGTCGCCCGCAGATTCCCCACAACCCGCGCCGCGAAATGTGGTGATCGCCCAAAAGCAGCGAGTCCAGCACGAGGAACCACAAGGGTGTCACCGAAATCAAAAGCGCCGACAGGCCGGAAGGCACAATTTGTTCCGCATAAGCCAGCGTAAGATTTCCGCCCATCAGCAGCAAAATCCCGATAACAGCCATATGCGTCAGTTGCACTGGGCTGTAGCGAATGGTGCGTCCCCTGAGCCCGCAGTAAACCAGCATCAGCACCCCCGCGATAGCAAACCGCACTCCACACATCAGTGCCGGAGGAATATGCTCTACCGCGATTCGTATGCCCAGGTACGTGGAACCCCAGAAGACATACACCAGGGCGAAAGCAAGGATAACCATCCATCGGTGCTGGCGTTCGGCTTCAGTCATGGGCTTTGACAGGAAGCTAAAACATATCAGACGTGATTAAGTCCCCCGCCGATTCGTCGAATTTGACAAATCACCAGGTGAGCATTGCTATACATCACAATCGGATCGAGTTAAGAGTGCAAACTTGAAACCTGAAGCCGACAACCAGAAGCCAAGAGCCGTAAGCCGGGAGCCGAAAGCCGGTAACCAAAGACCAGCGACCAACTCAGGGGTTACGCCGCGCGTGCTTCAGCGCTATAATGAAAATGTACTTACCTTTCAACATGCGCCGCGACCACGCCAATTCGCATCTGCCCGCATGCTGGCTGCACTGCCTCGTCTGCCCGCGCCGCTATTTGGCAGTGTTGCCCTCGCAAGCCCGCCCCAACCTCTTCGGAAGCGACTAACCCTCCGATCCACTTACTTTTAGGTCAGGTACTCAGGCTCAACTCCGTCTAGCTCGATTCCGACGCGCTCTGCCTGAAGACCGACGACTAACGACCAGGACCAAAGACTAACCACGGCTTTCCGGAGGCTCCCATGACCACCAAGACTCTAGCTACCGGTCCGAAAATTAAGACCACCCTGCCCGGGCCCAACGCCAAGCGCGTTCTTGAGGGCGATACCAAGTACATTTCACCGTCCTACACCCGCTCTTATCCCATGGTCGCGAAACGCGGCCGCGGCCTGGTCGTCGAAGACGTAGACGGCAACGAGTTCTTCGATTTTTCTGCCGGCATCGCCGTCACTTCGACCGGCCATTGCCATCCTCACGTAGTCGCTGCGATACAGAGGCAGGCGGGCGAACTGATCCACATGTCGGGCACCGACTTCTACTACGAGAGCATGATTACGCTCGCCGAACGCCTCTCCAAGATTGCGCCCATGCCCGGCCCGCACAAGATTTATTACGGGAACTCCGGCGCCGAGGCGATTGAAACCGCGCTCAAGCTCTCGCGCTACCACACCAAACGGCAGAACATCATCGCCTTTTTCGGAGCCTTCCACGGACGTACCATGGGCGCGCTTTCCCTAACTGCGTCGAAGCCGCAGCAGCGCCGCCGCTTCGCGCCTCTGGTTCCGGGGGTTACCCACGTCCGCTTTCCCGACGTCTACCGCGGCTGCGAGGGCGGCCCGCAGGACGCCGAAGCCTTTGCCCTGGGCTGTGCCCGCTTCATCGAAGATAAGCTCTTCAAAACCAATCTTCCACCCGAAGAAGTCGCCGCCATTTTCGTCGAGCCCATCCAGGGAGAAGGCGGCTATGTCATCGCCCCTAACATTTTCATGCAGGAGCTCCGCCGCATCTGTGATCGTCACGGCATTCTGCTCGTGGTAGACGAAGTGCAGAGTGGGACCGGCCGCACCGGAAAATGGTGGGCGGTCGAGCACACCGGCGTGCAGCCCGACATCGTCTGCATAGCCAAAGGCATCGCTTCGGGCATGCCGCTAAGTGTGGTGATCAGCCGCGCCGAAATCATGGATTGGGTTCCCGGCTCGCACGCCTCCACCTTCGGAGGCAATCCAGTCTGCATCGCCGCCGCGCTCGCCACGCTCGATGTAATCGAAAACGAAGGCCTGCTGCACAACTCCACCGAAGTCGGCAATCACATGCTGAAGCGCATGGCCGATTGGCCCAGGAAACATCGGCTGGTCGGAGATGTCCGTGGGCGTGGCCTGATGATCGGTGTGGAGATCGTTAAGGACAAGCAGACAAAAGAATACGGAGGCGCGGAACGCGATCGCATCGTCGAACTCGCCTTCGAGCGCGGAATCCTTTTCCTCGGCTGCGGCCCAAGCACGGTCCGCATCGCGCCGCCGCTCATCGTGACCAAAGACGAAGCCGACGTCGCGATCGACGTTCTCGACGAATGCATTGCCATAGCTGAGCAGCAATCGCCCAAGCCCGCAGGCAGCGGCAAACCGCAAGGAGCGTAGGCTGGGCTCGCTTCGCACGGGGGACGGCCGAGGCGCCCGTCCCCACGTAATCCATTTGCGGTCTTCAGCCAGAGATCCAACTCGGCCGTTCCGCACATAACCGGAGAGCAACAACTATGTGGACCGGAATCATTGACGCGATTTACATAGCGTCAGCCGCCAAAGAACCCACGCGCTCGATTGATCAGGTGCGCGCGATTCCCGGGGTTGGGCTCGAAGGAGATCGCTACGGCTTGCAAAGGGGAACTTTTTCCAAGCCGACACCGGATTGTGAACTGACGCTGATCGAGGCGGAAGCGATCGAAGCCTTTCAACGCGATTACGGCACCCAATTCGCGGCAGGCGAAGCCCGCCGCAACCTGGTCACGCGCGGCGTGCCGCTGAATCATCTCGTCGGACACGAATTCCGCATCGGCGATGTCAGAGTTCGCGGCATTCGGCTCTGTGAGCCCTGCAGCCACCCGCAAGCACTAAGCGGATGTCCGGTCATTAAGGGCCTGAGCCATCGCGGTGGACTTCGCGCCCAGATTCTGAGCGAAGGCACAATCCATGTGGGCGATGCAGTGCATGAAGAAAGAAATGGTTGATTCTTGATTGTCGATTCCCACGCTGCCCTGTCCTGTACCGTGACAGCCAGCTTGAATCTCAGTCAACAACCAACAACCAATAATCAATAATTCACATGACCCCTGATCTCACTACCCGGACCCTGCTCGCCCTTGTGTTTACCCTCGTGGTCTGGGCGTCCGCATTCGCGGGAATCCGCGCCGCCCTGCGATCCTACTCGCCGGGACAGCTTGCAGTGCTGCGCTTCCTGATCGCTTCACTTACCCTGGCCATCTACGCCGGCCTGGCTCATTTCCGCCGGCCCGCTCTGCGCGACATCCCCGGTTTCGTCGGCACGGGCGCCATTGGCATAACGTTCTATAATCTCGCAGTCAATTACGGC
>QIAS01000097.1 GCA_003225615.1 Acidobacteriota bacterium
AGTGCGGACACTCAAGCAGATGGGCGCCGATTTCATCAAGGTGCTGTCGCGTGTTCCTCGGGAGAGCTATCTGGCAGTTGCCGATGAGGCTGCCCGCCTTCACATGCGATTCGTGGGGCATGTCCCGGAGTCAGTGAGCGCTGCCGAAGCCTCTGCCTCAGGGCAGCGCAGCATCGAGCACTTAAGCGGGATCATGCTGGCGTGTTCTTCCGAAGAGAACGAACTCAGGCAACGACGAGTGAATGCTCTGGCCAAAGATGACGGCGCCGGAATGGCAGCCCTGAACCGGCAAACCCTTGCCACCTACAATTCGGCGAAGGCCTCGAAACTGTTTGCAGAACTGACGAACCACAATACCTACCAGGTCCCGACCCTGGTGTGGTGGCAAGCGGCCGCCAACATGGATGGACCGACACTGGCAGCCGACTTCCGTTTGCAATACGTGCCGATGGGCGTACGAAGCCAGTGGAAGCCTGCACAAGGCGCGCAGCAGAGCACAGGCCAGGAAGCGTCCGACGCCCGGCAGAGGTTTGCACGCTATCTCGAACTGGTGCACAGCATGCATCATGCGGGAGTACCCTTCATGGCGGGCACCGATGGGCCGGATCCGTACGTATTTCCCGGATTCAGCTTGCATGATGAGCTTGAATTGCTGGTGAAGGCCGGGTTTTCTAATGCCGAGGCGCTGTCGGCAGCCACGTTCTATCCCGCATTGTTCATGGTCAAACTCGACCGCTATGGCGTGGTGGAACCGGGAAGAGTTGCGGACATGGTGCTGCTCGATGCGAACCCCCTCGACGATATCCGCAACACACGGAAGATTTCGGCAGTGGTGCTCCGCGGAAAATACTATTCGCGCATGGACTTGGACAGGATGCTGGCGCAAGTGGCCGAAGCCGCCAAGAAGCAGGACACGGTGGCGCAAGATCGGTCGCGAAGTGCGCGGCCTGTCCGAGTTCTCAGTGAGATTCGATCAGGAGAGAGGCCTTGAAGGAAGCCGATAGCCATCGCGTAAATCTTGCCACGCGCAGCTTCTCCCTCCTGGAGAAAACCTTCGCGATTTGCCGGCTGCCCGCGAATGCGCCTCTTCCGGAATGGTGCATTGGCGATGGCTTCTTTTCGATAACCCACACGGCCGATGAACTGTCCATTGTGTGTCCGCAAGAAAATGTTCCGGCAGATGTGCCGGCGGAGCGCGAATGGAAGTGCCTCAAGCTCGAAGGCCCCATTCCTTTTTCCGAGACAGGAGTTCTGACTTCCTTTGTCCAGCCGCTTTCGGATCGTGCCATCCCCGTATTTGCGATTTCCACGTATGACACCGATTACGTGCTGGTAAAAAATGGCTGGGAGCGCATGGCACTGGACGCGCTTCTCAAAGCTGGATACAAATTGATGGCAAACGCTGCGAGCAAGCATATTTCGAAGCCCGCCTCAGGCAGCGGCCAAAGCGGGTGAAAACAGTCTTTCACTTTTCGAAGATGATTAAACAAGCAGCTGTTACTGAGAAACGGAGCACCTCATGAAAAAGATAGTTATGCTGATCACAATGCTCATTCTCGCGGCCGCGAGCCTCTCCGCTCAAGCTGCGCCGAAAAAGGCTGAAGCGCAATCCGAGCGGCGTTATATCAATTTGCCCAAGGTCGTGCAGGCGCCCTTCAGCGACGGCGTGCTCGTGGGCAACACGTTGTACATCGCGGGGCGCATTGGTGTCGATCCCAAAACCGGCAAGCCGCCCGACGACCTGGAGCAGGAGATCCGCATCGTGCTTGACGGCATTAAGTCCGTGCTCGCCGAGGCCGGCATGACCATGGACGATATCGTCTTCGTCCAGGTCTTCTGCCCGGACATCTCGCTCTATGGAAAATTCAATGACGTCTACAAGAGTTATTTCGGAAAGGATTATCCGGCGCGCGCCTTCGTCGGTTCCGGTCCGCTGTTGCGCGGCGGCCATTTCGAGGTCAACGGCATCGCTGTTAAACGATGAGGAGACCGACGACAAGTTCCCGCCCACTACCATTCACCCGGCAAAAAGAACCAACCGCTGTTGAAAAGGATGCACTTAGCGCCAAGCTGTGATGTAATAACGAGACCAATCTGAACATGCCATCCCGCCGTACAGCTATGCGCCGTCGTTTGAAGGACATTTACCGGAATCTCCGCGGAACCCGCAAGATCCTGCGGGCGCTGGTGTCTACGGATCATCCTTTGCTGGCACACCTCATTCCGGTGCGACGCTGCAACCTGGCGTGCAAGTATTGCAACGAGTTCGATGATTTCTCCAAGCCCGTACCGACTGAGGTCATGTTCCATCGCGTGGATAAACTGGCGGAACTGGGCACGTCGGTAATCACCATTAGCGGCGGTGAACCCCTGCTGCATCCCGAACTGGATGGCATTATCAGCCGCGTTCGGAAGCGCGGCATGATTGCTGGTCTGATCACCAACGGTTATCTGCTGACTGCCGAACGCATTCAGCGGCTCAACCGCGCCGGGCTGGAATGGCTGCAGATTTCGATTGATAACGTGACGCCGGATGAGGTTTCCAAGAAAAGCCTCAAGGTGCTGGACAAAAAGCTGCAGTTACTGGCCGAACACGCCGACTTTCATGTGAACATCAACTCTGTCGTTGGCGGTGGCGTCAGCAATCCGCAGGATGCAATCACAATCGGCAGGCGGGCCCTGGCTTTAGGTTTCAGTTCGACCATCGGCATCATTCACGATGGCGAAGGGCAACTACAGCCGCTAGGTGACGAAGAGCGTCGCGTGTATCACGAAATGAAGGCGATGGAGAAACGCAGCTTCACCCGAGTCAACGCTTTTCAGGACAACATTGCTTTGGGCCGGCCCAACCAGTGGCGTTGCCGGGCGGGCGCACGCTATTTATATATTTGCGAAGACGGTCTGGTGCACTACTGTTCACAGCAGCGCGGCTACCCTGCGATTCCCCTCGAACAGTACAGCGTGGCAGACATCCGCCGCGAATTTGTCACTGAAAAATCGTGTGCCCCGCATTGCACGGTTTCCTGCGTGCATCAGGTTTCCGTCTTCGATGCCTGGCGGGCTCCCCAACGGCCCGCACCGGTTGTATCGGATGCGGGTGGACTGGTACAGATCGAATAGCTGGACTCTCGTCTCCGTCGCGGCGACAACTTCCAATCGAAAAACCGTTATTTCTTCGGTTCTGTCTTTGATTCCGTCGCGGCCTTCTTTTGCGCCGTAGGCGGTAATAGTCCGTTCAATCGTAAGTACATGGCTGCCGCGCCGTAATGATCAGCCCAGCCACTAGTCAGGGCGATGATTGCAAAGGCGCGTGGCGCCTGCCGTCCGCCGAAGACTTCAATGTTGTCTCCCAGCTTGGAATCGTCAGCTTTGGCAAGAGCGGTCGTGCAAAAATCAAACGAGCTCTTCAGGGCCGCCACCAGCTTCTCTTTGCTGTCCGACTCTTTCAGTTCCTCAGTCTTAGGCGCGGGCGTGTCGCTGGCCTTGGCACACAAGTAATTGTTGGAATCGATGATATGCAATACCAGGTGCGCGAAAGTCATCTGTTCCGGCGTGGGCTTGTAGTTGAACTTGTCAGCCGGCATGATCTCCACAGCAGCCACAATATTTTTCTGCTGGCGGGGAAGAATCTCTCGCACCACACCGGTGACGGGATTTTTCGTTTGGCCGAAGGAGAAAATGCTCAGGAGTATGACAACAAGAAAAATTTGACAGCTGCGTTTCATAAAAGCCCTCCACAGTGCGCCACCAGCATAAACCGCCAACTTCGATTTAGCCACAGAAGGACAGGAGAATTGTTGATTTTTGATTTTTGATTGTTGGTTTGAGACACGGCGCGCTGTTTTTTCAGTCAACAATAAGAAATCAACAATTCAAACAGCTATCTCCGGCGTGGCTTTCAGCAAGCTCTTCGTATAAGTGTGCTGCGGCTCTTCGGTGATTTGGGCCGTCGAGCCAATCTCCACTATCTTTCCGCGATACATCACTGCGATCCGCGTGGCCAGGTAGCGCACTACCGGCATGGAATGTGAGATGAAGAGGTAGGTAAGTCCGAACTCGCGCTGAAGTTGGGCGAGCAGGTTGACGATCTGCGCGCCAACGCTCACGTCCAGCGCGGAAACAGGCTCGTCTGCGACGATGATCTTCGGCCTTAACGCCAGCGCCCGGGCAATTCCAATGCGCTGCCGCTGGCCGCCGCTGAACTCATGGGGGAAGCGTCTCGCGGCAGACTCGTCCAGACCGACTGCCCGCAGCAGTTCGGCGGTGCGGACGCGGCGCATAGAGCGGCTCATAGGTTCGTGAACGATAAGAGGCTCGGC
>QIAS01000098.1 GCA_003225615.1 Acidobacteriota bacterium
TCGATCAGCCGCAGAGCCAGGCGGCCCAATGTGCTCTTGCCGGAACCGGACTCGCCGACCAGGCCGAGCGTTTCTCCGGCTTCAATATGCAGCGATATATCGTCGACCGCCCGGACTTCACCCTTGGCCCCCCCGCCGAAAATGGATTCTCCAAGCGGAAAAATCTTAGTCAGGTTGCGGATTTCGACAAGAGCCATGCGCGAATCTTAACAAATCAGATGGCGCCGGGCGCGTTCGGCTGCGCTCAGGGCAGGCTCTCGCCCGTCGGTGCCGAGCAAAGCTGCAGTTCTTCTGCAACTTCGCATTCAAACTACTGCAGCGCAATCATCGGTACGGCAATGATTGCAGCCACCATCCCCGCGGTCTTCCAGGGAGTGAAATGTTCTTTGAGGATCATGCGAGCCAGCAGCACGGTGACTGCGGGATATAAGGAAGTCAGTACGACCGCGGTATCCAGCCGGCCAGTCTGGCTTGCTCGCACGTAAAGCGCCGTGCCACTGACATCCAGGCATCCGGCCAAGATGCCGAGAATGATTCCCTTGCGTTCAATCTTCTTCTCGGCGTTGCTGGCCAGCACAATCACCAGCACCAGGACAAGCGAAGCCAAAGGCGCCAGAGCCGCAGACCACAGGGCAGAACTTTCCCCAGTCTGCTTCATACACAGGAAAAATCCGGCAAAACCGAAGCCT
>QIAS01000099.1 GCA_003225615.1 Acidobacteriota bacterium
GCCAGTGAGAGTCCTTCCGGACGAGCCACGCCATCTTCCGGCCTGGAAATCAGAAAGATTCCGAGCACTGCCAAGGCAAAGCCGGCCAGCTGAATCGCATGGGGCAATCCTTCGGTGAAAATTCGGAACGTCACCGGAATCGCTGCACCCAGCACAGCCGAAACCGGAGCCGTCAGGCCCATCTTCCCGCTGGCCAGTGCCCGATAGAAAATGGCTAGCGCGGCGCCTCCGCTGGCTCCTCCTGCAATCGCCCATAAGGCGGCATTTCGCGATGGATAAGGGGCACGCTCCAGAAACGCCAGAGTTGCCATTAACGCCAGCCCGCCGGTATGCGCGTACAACGTAAGAACAAAGGCATGAGCGCGCTTGGCGGCATATCCGCCAACGAAATCGCCGACACCCCAGCAGAGAATGGTGGCTAACCCATAAGCGGTGAAGGTGAGTGGTGAAGACATGTTTATGCAAAACGATGAGATTAGCACGTCAGGACATCTCGCCACTTCAGGACATTCCGGCTGGCGGGTTTCACTTTTTCTGGAGCACTATTGGTTGTAGTAGTGTCTATACTTATTAAGTGTCAGACCGGATGAGATTCGGTTCAGGCAACAAAACGCTTTCCGAGTTCTTCTAACATTGTAAGTTCCCGCAGAGAGGTCAACGTGCGGCTATGGTCCCAATTTATGATCTTGGGCCTACAACGTCGCGCAACCCGTATTTCGATCCCACTTTGTCTTTTGCTGTGCTTTTTTGCCCCCGCGAGGGCCCAAGTAAGCTCGGGATTGACCGGGGCATCCGGCGCTTCTGGAGATAAGTACTCGCTCACCGGTACTGTCTTAGACTCGGTAACGGGTGAGCCAATCCGTCGGGCGCTCGTGCAAATCTCTGTTGGCGACCAACTCGCCACGCTCACCGACTCCAATGGCACTTTTCAATTCGATGGTTTACCCGCTGGTCAAACTGGGATCACCGCGCGTAAGCCTGGCTTCTTTACTGAGCAGGAACTCGGCGCCACCCACTTCGAGCAACCTAACGTCACCATAAGTGCGAATGCGGCTCCCGTCACCTTGAAACTGATTCCCGGAGGTGTGATCTTTGGCCACGTCGCCAACGCAGATGGAGAAGCGATTGAAGATGTCCCTGTGCGTCTTCACTACCTGCATCTGATTGATGGGCGCAAACGTTGGGACCAAGGCCGGGCAACTCAGACCGATGAACAAGGCGCTTTTCGCATTTCGAATCTTCAGCCGGGCTCGTACTACCTGACAGCAGGTCCGCGCCGACAAGATTTTATTTTTGGAGGCGGTCGGCACTCTACACCGGCACGCGGATATCCTGAGGTCTTCTATCCCGCCGGAACCG
>QIAS01000100.1 GCA_003225615.1 Acidobacteriota bacterium
AGCATTGATTTGCGCATCGGGGCCGGCGCCTTCGTTTGCGGCGAAGAGACAGCGCTGATGGCGTCCGTGGAAGGCAAACGGGGAACCCCTCGGCCCCGCCCCCCGTTCCCGGCCGAAAGCGGCTTGTACAACTGTCCGACCCTGATCAACAATGTCGAAACTTTTGCCAACGTGCCGCCGATCATTCGCAAAGGCGCCGAGTGGTTTGCGGCCATTGGCACTGAGAAGAGCAAGGGCACAAAAGTCTTCGCCCTCGCCGGCAAAATCAACAACACCGGCCTCATCGAAGTCCCGATGGGCACGACGCTGCGAAAAATTGTCGAGCAGATGGGCGGCGGCGCCCCCGACGGTGGCGCCATCAAAGCCGTCCAGACCGGCGGCCCGTCCGGCGGCTGTATTCCTGCAGAGTTCCTGGATATGCCGGTGGACTACGAATCCCTGGCTCGGGTCGGTTCGATCATGGGTTCGGGTGGCATGATCGTGATGGACGAAACTTCCTGCATGGTGGACGTGGCCAAGTTTTTCATGGATTTCTGCATGACCGAATCCTGCGGCAAATGCATTCCGTGCCGCGTTGGCACTTACCAAATGAAGCAGTTGCTGGAACTTATCACCAAACGTGCGGCTACACCGCAGGACGTAGCCCAACTGGAA
>QIAS01000101.1:0-6617 GCA_003225615.1 Acidobacteriota bacterium
CACGCCTGTTCCCCGCTTGTGTAACGCGTGTGGAAGAGGGCATGGAGGTCACCAGCCAGTCCGAGCGGCTGGACAAATACCGGCGCGCAATTCTGGAGTTACTCTTCACGGAGAGAAATCATATTTGCTCGGTCTGTGTTTCGAACGGGCATTGCGAAATGCAGAGCCTCGCTCAGAAGCTCCAGATTACCCACGTACATTTCCCTTATCGCTATCCCAAGGCAAAAGTGGACGCTTCTCACGAGCGCTTCGTGGTGGATCACAACCGCTGCATTCTGTGCAACCGCTGTGTTCGCGTATGCGATGAGATCGAAGGCGCGCATACCTGGGATGTGATGGGGCGCGGCATCGAGGCGCAGGTGATCACGGATTTGAACCAATCCTGGGGAGCATCAGAAACCTGCACCGGATGCGGCAAATGCGTGCACGTGTGTCCTACAGGCGCGCTTTTTGAAAAAGGCCGGTCGGTCGCCGAAATGCTCAAACGCCGGCAATTCCTGCCTTACCTGACGTTAATGCGGGAGGACCGCGAGTGAGCAAGCTTCGTTTGGCGACGGTCTGGTTGGACGGTTGCTCGGGATGCCACATGTCATTCCTCGACATCGACGAGCGGCTGATTACGCTGGCGGAAAAGGCCGACCTCGTCTACAGCCCGCTGGTGGATACGAAAGAATTTCCTGAGCAGGTCGACATCGCGCTTGTTGAGGGCGCAGTCAGCAGCGAAGCAGACCTTCACAAAATCAAGTTGGTCCGGGAGCGGACGAAGACTCTGATCTCACTCGGCGACTGCGGAATAACCGCCAACGTGCCTTCCATGCGCAATCCCTTCGGAGTCAAAGCGGTCTACGAGAGAGCCTACTTGGAGAACGTGACCCTGGATGCGAGTGTGCCGCAGGAGGTCGTGCCCCCGCTATTGCCGAGGGCGCGTCCGATACACGAGATCGTTCCCGTAGATGTGTTCGTCCCGGGCTGTCCCCCATCGGCTAACGTGATCTGGGACCTGATCACCGAGTTGCTCGAGGGCCGCCAACCGGAATTGAGCGGAAAGACGCGGTTTGGAGCTTAATGGCCGAAGCAGGCAGGACGATCGTTATTGACCCAGTCACTCGCATCGAGGGGCATGCCAAAATCACTCTTCACTTGAACGAGGAAGGCCGGGTGGAAGACGCCCGCTTGCACATCACCCAATTCCGTGGTTTCGAGAAATTCTGCGAGGGCCGTCCGTTTTCGGAGATGCCATCCCTGATGGCGCGGATTTGCGGTATCTGCCCCGTCAGCCACCTCATGGCTTCAGCCAAAGCCTGTGATGCGCTGCTCGCCGTGCGCATCCCGCCCACCGCTGAAAAACTGCGCCGCATCTTTGGGCTGGCACAGGTTCTGCAGTCACATGCGCTCAGTTTCTTTCACCTTTCCTCGCCTGACCTGCTTCTGGGAATGGATTCTGATCCGGCGAAACGAAATATTTTCGGCGTGCTGGAGAAAAATCCCAACCTGGCGAAAAATGGCATCCGGCTCCGGCAATTCGGCCAGCAAATCATCGAACGGCTGGGCGGAAAACGCATACATCCGGCATGGGTGGTTCCGGGCGGAGTCAGCGAGCCACTCTCTGTGGAGAATCGCGACGCGATGTTGCGCAATATTCCGGAGGTGCTCGGAATTGCCGAACTTACCCTGGAGTGGTTCAAGAGCACGACGGAGAAGCTGCGCGAGGAAATTGGCTCGTTTGGAAATTTCCCAACGCTTTTTATGGCGATCGTTAAAGAGAATGGCGGGCTTACCTTTTACGACGGCAAGATTCGCATCGTGGATGCCAGTGGGAATGTGGTCGCGAGTGCGCTTGAGCCGGCCCGCTATCCGGAGTACATCGGAGAAAAGGTCGAGCCCTGGAGCTACCTGAAATCCACCTATTACCGGCCCAAAGGTTTTCCCGAGGGAATCTACCGGGTCGGACCGCTGGCGCGTTTGAATGTGGCCGACCACTGCGGCACCCGGCGCGCCGATCAGGAATTGGCCGAGTTTCACGAATTGCAGCGTACCGCCGTGCTGAGTTCGTTTTACTACCATCACGCGCGGCTCATTGAGATGCTGTACTGTATTGAGCGCTTGCAGCAACTGCTGGATGATCCGCAAATCCTTTGCAAGCACGTGCGTGCTTTCGCCCGCCCCAATAGTTTCGAAGGCGTTGGGGCTGCTGAGGCGCCGCGGGGGACACTTTTCCACCACTACAAAATTGACGAGCAGGGACTCATCCGCTGGGTAAACCTGGTGATCGCCACGGGACATAACAGTCTTGCAATGAATCGCAGCATTCTGCAGGTGGCAAGGCATTTTGTGCGCGCGGACCGCTTGGAAGACGGCATGCTGAACCGCGTGGAAGCCGTCATTCGTACCTACGATCCCTGTTTGAGTTGCTCAACCCATGCCGCGGGACAAATGGCCCTACGCATCCAGTTGCTGGATTACGACGGCCAGCTCTTGGATGAGGTCAGCCGCCCTTGAGCAAAGATGAAGCGACGACTGTGCTCCCACTACTAATTATTGGCTACGGTAATTCGCTGCGCAGCGACGATGGGCTGGGCTGGCATGTTACCCAGGAGTTGTTGCGGACTGTTGATTCAGCTGGGGTGGAGATCATCAGTTGCGGCCAGTTGACGGCGGATCTTGCCGAGCCCATCAGCCATGCAGGCCAGGTGCTTTTCATTGATGCTGCGCACTCCGGGCCTGCCGGCCAAGTGATCTGCAAGAGGGTAACTCCCACGTCTGAAGCGGCCGCTTTTTCCCACCAACTCTCACCAGAAGCGCTGCTGGGGATCACGTTGGTTCTTTTTGGCGCCTGCCCCGAGGCGACTCTGTTCTCAATTGCTGGCCAGTCTTTCGAGTTCGGCGACTCCCTGTCCCCCCCAGTAGCGAACTGCATGCCTGCGCTGATCTCTCGGATTAAAGAATTTATGGTCGAATGCGAGAAGTAGCCGTGTTTTGAGAGTGGCACTTTCGGGGTATTCGTCTGGCACATCGGTGCCATTCCATTACATCAGGTTGGGATTTAACTTTTCTCTCGAGCAGTTCTGGGGGAGGGCTGCCCGGGCGTCTTCGACTCGAAAGAGTCGGGACGCCTGTTTAATTTTTCGGCTGAATTTTCCGAAGTTGCCGCCGCTCGATCCCAGGCCTTCCTAACGCTTGTACCGTCCCATCCACTCTGCTTTTCCCAGGATGTGTGCTTGCATCGCGCGCTCTACTTCGCCTCTGCCAGCGCCTGCTTTAAGGTTCAATCTCGCGTCGAGAGCGTAGAGCTTGAAGTAGTAGCGGTGCGGTTTTCCGGGAGGCGGGCAAGGGCCGTTGTACCCGATCTTCCGAAAATCATTGCGGCCCTGACGGGCGCCGTTGGGGAGTTCTTCCTGCTTGCTGATTCCTTCCTGAAGGTTCTTTACATCGCCTGGAAGGTCATACAACACCCAGTGCGTCCAGGTGCCGGCGGGCGCATCTGGATCGTCTGCGATGAGCGCGAAAGCCTTGCTGTTAGCCGGCGGGTCCTGCCAGGAAAGCTCGGGGGAAACGTCCGCGCCGTCGCAAGTGAATTTCTTGGGAATGTCACCTTCGTTTGGGAAACTCTTGCTGGAAAGCGCGAATGCCATGGCGTGTCCTCCTGCAGGTGGGGGGTGGAATCATCGTGGACCACGCGGCCGTTCGCCGCCAGGCTGAGATTAAGCGCGAGAATGCCGAGGCAAATCGCGAGGCCTGCGAGAGCCTTCGAATAGGATGCTTTCAGGCCGTGCATAAACACTTGTGAAAGGTTCAGTTGGTGGAAATCGTGAAATTCACGGTGATGCGGGCTTGTGTCTCCACGGGATCTTTACCCTCATAATAAGGCTTGAACCGCCATTGCTTGACCGCCTCGCGGGCTGCTACTGCCAGAATGGCAGGCCCACTAAGTACCTGGAGGTCTTGGATGGTTCCCTCGCGGCTGATCAAGGCCTGCATCAGCACCGAGCCTTGGACTTTCATCTGTCGCGCCAGGAGAGGGTAATCCGGACTCACCGGACGGACCAACGCCAAGCTGGCGTTCGGGGACAGACGCACCCGCTCGGCCGCTGAGGTTGCAGGACCGCTGACCAGGTTCGCGCTGACCGCCTCACCCGCGGGTTGAGGAGCCGTTCCAGGTTGTAATTCCACCTTGACTGAGTTGCTTCCCGGATGCACAACCCGGTGCTGATCCCCCGCGACCACCTCCACCTCCAAAGGCGGGAGGGCAGCGCGGTTGGTTACGACTGGCGCCATCTCAGCTTCTGGAGGTGACGTCTTGGCAGCGGGAGCAGAGAGTGCTTCCTGGACCTGGCGGCAGGGACTACGGTCTTCTGCCCTGGAGTAACCGTCTGAGGCGGACTCGCTGTTTCAGCCGAGTCGACTTGGTCTTCTTCTGCGGATTCAGGACCGAAAAGCCCCGCTATCCAGAAATCCCGGTCTTTGATCAGGAGCATCGCTAGCGCCACCAATAACAAAGCCAGGGCAACAATCATTCTGCGACGCTGGCGCTCCTGATGTTCCGGAGAGTCCAAGCCGACATGTTCCGCCAGCGGTTCGGACTTCTGCTCAATCATGGGTATAGTTTCCTCCCGCGCAGGTAGGGGAGTTCCGCTTAGTATGCCCTGAAACCGCCTGAGAAGCCAGCACCAAGGTGACAAACCGGCTTGTGAGGGAGGTCACATTCAGCTGTGCCTCATGTCACAGCGTCCTGTTCCCGGGAGGCGGACACTGATGTTGTGACGTTCGTCACATGAGGCCCGCTCGTCACAGCGGGGGCGCATGAACAGAGCGGGAAGCCGCCCTCGGGTCTCGGGAGAAGGTCACAGGGGGGTGGTTTGTGCTCTCACCTTATGGACTCGACATTATAGAAAGCTGTCTTACCTGCAAGATGCGCGTAGACCGCATTTTCTGCGACTTGCCTACCGCCGACCTGCAGGCCTTTGAAACCATCAAATATGCCACCGCCTACCCGAAAGGGGCGGTTCTATTTGTCGAGGGGCAGGCGCCTCGCGGCCTATTTGTGCTATGCAAAGGCCGGGTAAAGCTCTCTATCTGCGCTAGCGATGGCAAAACGCTGATCCTGAAAATTGCCGATCCGGGAGAAGTGCTCGGACTAAGCGCCACAGTTAGCGGCAAACCTTACGAACTCACCGCGGAGACCATCGATCCCTGCCAGGTGAACTTTGTTAAGAGAGAGGACTTTCTCCGTTTCCTGAAGGAACACGGCGACGCCTGCTTCAAAGTCGCCGAGCAGCTCAGCGACAAATACAACACCGCCTGTCATGAGGTGCGTTCGCTGGGCTTGTCGCATTCGGCAGGTGAAAAGCTGGCGAAGCTGCTTTTGGAATGGACTTCAAAAAATGGCGAGGCGAGCAAGCAGGAGCCGCGTCTGAAGCTGGCACTTACTCATGAAGAAATTGCGCAGATGATCGGGACCTCGCGGGAGACCGTGACCCGCCTCTTTGCCGACCTCAAAAAACGGCAGATCGTCCAAGCGAAAGGCTCGACACTGCTGATTCGCAACAAGGCGGCCCTCCGAACTATCGCAAGCAACGGATAACCGGGAGTTGATCCCGAGGGCTGTGCCAGTGGTCACCCTGCGGGGTGACTGCAATCACTGTTTTCTCTCCGCGTCTGGCATATCACAGCATTATGCAGAGCGCAATTCAACCTAGCTGCTTCGATTGCGTCTTGCGCCCGGACCGGCTTTTCTGCGATCTGCCCGCCGACGCCCTGGAAGCCTTTGATGCCATCAAGGTGGTGAACACCTATCCCCGTGGCACTATCCTGTTTCGCGAAGGCCATCCCGCACGGGGCATGTTCCTGCTCTGCCAGGGCAGGGCAAAGCTCTTCGTGTGTTCCGATTCCGGTAAACGGCTGACCCTACGCACGGCGGGAGCCGGCGAAGTGCTTGGGCTTAGTGCCTTGCTGTCCGGCGCCAGTTACGAACTGACTGCTGAGCTGCTGGAGAATTCGCAAGTCGTGACCGTCAAGCGCAAGGACTTGCTTCGTTTCTTGCGCGACCATCGCGAGGCCTGTTTGCAAGTGGTCCATCTCCTCAGTCAGGACCTGCATGTCGCGTATGACCGCGTGCGATCGGTGGGATTGGGGCGAACGCGCAAGGCGCATGCCGCACGTGTCCACTGAGCTTTGAGAACATTGCAACCACTCATTTTTGATCAGCGACGAGCGGAACAATTCTGTTCCGCTCGTTCTTTCTTCGCGCAAAATGTCTTCCCAAATGTGTTTTTGAGCAATTTTTCCCGAAACGGTTCACTCAGTGACTTTCGTGTAACCGCCATGTGACAACCGTCACCAGACTCTCCTCAGTCGCACGATAGATTTCGCAAATAGCGGCAATCGTTGACCCGTCACTTCAGGTCCACGATTTCATTCCCACCCGCCGACGCTGCCGCTGATGAGATCAGTTTGAGGGCGGATGGAAGGTTCCACCAGCAAAGTCCGTGCGTGCGGTGCTGGATGAGGAGAGTCGCCAGATGACAAGAAACAAAATATTTTTTGCAGGCCAGGGATTGCTGCTCGTGCTCCTGCTGATTTTGGTCTCGCGGGCCGCGCTCGCCAAAACAGAGGACACA
>QIAS01000101.1:6682-9373 GCA_003225615.1 Acidobacteriota bacterium
CGAGCACGCCGCACTATAAGACTACGCTGCAGAAAGGCCACGGTTGCGAATCGTGTCACGGGCCGGGAGCAGCCCACGTCGAGGGCGGCGGCGACAAGACAAAGATATTCAGCTTCAAAGACAAGCCCGCATCGGAAATCAGCGGCCGCTGCATGGAGTGCCACGAGTACGGGGCGGAGCACGCCAACTTCGACCGCTCGCAGCACAATGTCAACGACGTGAGCTGCATTGCCTGCCACTCTACTCACCAGGCAAAAGAGCCGCAGTTTCTGCTCGTCGAAAAACAGCCGCAGCTCTGTTTTGGATGTCATACCGATGCCAAGCAGGATTTTTCCCGTCCTTTCCGGCATCGCGTGGAACAGGGACTCGTCAGCTGCACAGACTGCCACAACCAGCACGGCAGTTCCCAGACCAAGCTCCTGCGGGCGACAGCCTCTCAGGACCAGGTCTGCTTCAAGTGCCACGCCGATAAGGCTGGACCATTCGCCTTTGAGCATGAACCGGTCAAAACCGAAGGCTGCAGTGCCTGTCATCAGCCTCACGGCTCAACCAACCCACGCATGTTGAAGCGCAGCCAGATCAACCTGTTGTGCCTGGAGTGCCACACCCTGACGGTGGACTCGGCCGCGCCGGCGATCCCGACGTTCCACAACCAGAGCCAGAAGTATCAGGCATGCACCTTGTGCCATGTCACCGTGCACGGGTCGAACTTCGACAGAATGCTATTCAAATAGGGGATGAGTCATGATTAATTTGTCATTTGTCAGAGCGCTGTTGCCCGACTGCGGCTGGTCTGTCGCTTCGCTGCAGAGCGAATGCGGTCCTCGCCAAGGGCGGAAACGGCGGGTCGGGTTTTCTATCATGCTGGTGGTTGGCAGTATGCTGCTGGCGAGCCTGGCCGCGGGGCAGAGCTCAAGCACATCTTCTGAGGGCGTGGATAACGGCAATTATAACTACCAAGGCTCGCTCGAATTCGGTTATCGCTTTGTTGATACCAAGGCCAGCGAATCCACGTACAACACTTTCGTCAATCAGCAGCAGGGACCCCGCGTCTTCGACCAGACCTTGAGCGTGCGCTCGCTGAATCACCAGGGCATCCTGTTCGACAACTTGTTCGTGAGCAGCTTCGGATGGGGTGGAGACCCGGAGAACGCCAGTCGCCTGCGCATATCTAAAAACAAGTGGTACAACTTCAACCTGACATTCCGGCGTGACCAGAATAACTGGGACTACAACCTGCTGGCGAATCCGCTGAATCCGGTGAATTCTGTCATTCAGGTGAATGGCTCGCCACATCAGTTTCAAACAGTGCGGAATATGCAGGATTACGGGCTCACTTTGCTGCCGCAATCCCCGGTGCGCCTGCGATTCGCGTACTCCCGCAACAAAATGGAAGGTCCGTCCTTAAGCAGTGTCCATGAGGGCACGGATACTGTGATGTTCCAGAAGTGGAACACCCTGCTAAACGCCTATCAGTTCGGGGTGGATTTCAAAGTTCTGCCGCGCACGAACATCAGTTACGACCAGTTCCTGCAGTATTACGAAGGCAACACTACCTGGGCCGATCAGAGTTTCCCTTTCCATCTCAGCACCGGAACAACGGTGGATCCGGGTATCGTTTACTCCCCGGCGGTCGGTCAGCCTTGCGCCACTCCCATTGTCTGCGCCCAGCCGTGTCTCCTATCCCACGGAGCAACTGGCTTTGCAGTCGAACTATTTCAAACCGCTGGATCTGTCGGCGCGCGCGTCGTACAGCGCCTCGGACGCGACCATGAACAACAACCTCGAAGCCTTCGCCGGCCTGATTACCCGTTCCCGACAACGGGCATACGCGGTTGGCGGTGACAGTCAGTCGAAGCGAGTAATAGCCAATGCAGATCTGGGCGTCACGATTCACGTCACGCGAAAATTCCGCATAGTAGATAGTTTTCGCTTCAGCAATTTCCGCATTCCGGGTGGCTGGAGTCTGACCAACGGTTCGCTCTTTGGCGCAACCTTGTTGTCTAGGCCCAATCTATTCAGTCTGGCGACCTGTCCACCTCCCTTTACTGCGGCCACTTGCCCGCAACATAATGCCAGCTCAGGCGCAGACATCACTAATGATTTGCTGAACAGCTTTCTACGTCAGGATTCCAAGCTGAATACGTTTGAGCTGGAGTATGACGTGACCCGGCGATTCAGTGGCCACGTGGGCTATCGCTTCGAACGTCGCTCACTCACCAACAGTATCCGGGCAACCGTTGGTGAATGGCGTTTGCAACACCACTGTTGCGACGACGAGCAACGAGTCTCTGGGGGCCGATGGGCACTCGCTCCTATTCGGGTTTTCCGCGCGCCCTACGGACGCTTTCCGGACAAACTTCGATTTGGAGCTGTATTCCGCCGACGATGTTTTCACACGTATTGCGCCTCGCAACCTGCAACGGTATAAGGCGCGGGTGGGCTACAAGCCGCGCCATTGGATGAACCTCGCAGGCACGGTAAATATTCTGGAGAGTCGCAACAACCAAACCGAGGTCTTGCACCGCGAGCACAACCGGAACTATGGTTTTTCGCTGATGTTGAATCCAAAGCAGCGATTCGGTCTGGAGTTCGGTTACAACTACAACGATGTCTTCTCGACGACCAACATCTGTTACGTGGCTACTCCCGCCCCGCCGGGCGCACTGACCTGCGGGGTGCCTTATATAT
>QIAS01000101.1:9479-12151 GCA_003225615.1 Acidobacteriota bacterium
TTGACCAGCACCACTGGGGACACGCTGCTTATAGGCAACAGCCCGATCAGCCTTGGGCCTTTGGCATTCAACTTCCATAAGCCTTCCGCTGCGCTGGACGTGGACTTGGTCAAAGGATGGGTCTGGCGGACGGCCTGGGGTTACTACGGTTACAACGAAAAATCAGACCCCGGTGTGATCTCTGCCCGGGACTTTCATAGCAATTCTGCGACGCTCTCGCTGCGCTATGCGTTCTAAAGTACGTGTTTTCATGGGGCGGCTACCGCCGCCCTTTCTTTTTCCATACGGGCCAGCGAGCTGTGATTTGTGTCACCCACCCCAGTGACGTCACGCACGGGAGCGAGTGCGGTCACTCACTGCCCCCTGGTACTCCCTTATCGAACAATGAAGCCAGGTTCAGGCTGTACCTGGGAGGCCGGGCATTCATGCAGGAACTCCGAATCTACACTCCGCGCGCCGGATGCGGAAAGAAGTACCTGACGGCCCTTATTGTGCTTTTTGTAGTTCTGCTTGGTTCCACTGCCTTTGCCAAGGGTAAGCCTAAACCCACCAACGACGAGTGCCTGGCCTGCCATAGCGACCCAACGAAATCCGGACACGTTCAAAGCATCCATTCACGGCGCCATGTTCACCTGCGTGGATTGCCACGCAGATGTGAAGACATCGCCGCACGAGAACGCGCCGGCGAAGATTTCTTGTGCCACGTGTCATGCTGATCAGCAAGCCGCCTACGAACGCAGTTTTCATGCAACAGCGATCAAGGCAGGCGACGGCCAAGCCGCTACTT
The DNA here is from genome assembly GCA_003225615.1 of Acidobacteriota bacterium. GTDB lineage: Bacteria > Acidobacteriota > Terriglobia > Terriglobales > Acidobacteriaceae > QIAS01. The sequence goes on from QIAS01000101.1 coordinate 10,267, forward strand.
GCACGGATTGTCACGGCAGCCCACATGAACTCCTCCCCGCCGCAGATCCGAAATCGCGAGTCAATCATGCGAACATTCCCGCCACCTGCGGCACCTGCCACGGGCAGAAGTTCGTAATGGAAGCCAGCGGACACAGCGCGCAGCCTTTTCTTTCGTACGAGCAGAGTGTCCACGGACGAGCTGTTGCCGCGGGGTCGGAGAAAGCGGCTGTGTGCACCGACTGCCATGGAGCGCACGACATACTTCAGGCGGGCGATCCCAAATCCTCAATCTTCAAATTCAATGTACCCGCGACTTGTGCCAAATGTCACAAGGATGTGGAACAAGAGTTCACGCAGAGCATTCACGGACGGGCGATAGCTCGTGGAAACTGGCAGGCGCCGGTGTGCACGGATTGTCACGGTATCCACTCCATCAAGAAACATCTCGATCCGAATTCTTCCGTCTCCGCGGAGAACCTGACGGCTATAACCTGCGCCCGATGCCATGAAGGAATGCGTTTGTCCCAGGAGTTTGGCGTCGAGGGCCGGAGAGTGACGACTTACCTGGCGAGCTATCACGGGCTGGCGTCCAAGCTGGGTTCGCAGATCGTTGCAAATTGCGCAAGCTGCCATGGGGTGCACAACATTCTGCCTTCATCCGACTCGCGCTCCATGATCAACAAGGCGAACCTGGTGAAGACGTGCGGTCAGTGCCATCCCGGAGTCACGGAGAAGTTTGCGCTCAGCAAGGTGCACGTGGATGCTCCGCTTTCTGCGGATATTGGAAGTGTGGCGGTGCGCTGGATCCGGAAGTTCTACCTAAGCATGATTGCGGTGGTGATTGGTGGCATGTTGCTGCACAACTTTCTGATCTGGAGAAAGAAAGCCATCCTGCGGCGCGACGCGCAACACCGGTCAGTGAGCCGCATGACTTCCAACCAGAGAGTGCAGCACCTCATTTTGTTCAGCAGTTTCATTGTCCTGGTGATCACGGGATTCGCATTGAAGTTCCCGTATTCCTGGTTCGCTTCGTTCCTTGGATTGGGTGAAAAATTTCGCGGCATCACACACCGCGTGGCGGGAGTGGTCTTGATTGGCGTGGGAGTCTACCACGTTGTGTATGTGGCGCTCACGCGTGATGGCCGCCGATTAATGCAGGATTTCCTGCCGGCTCCGAAAGATGCGACAGATGTTTGGACAACTCTTCGCTACTACCTGGGGTTGGCTCCGCGCAAGCCCGAGTGTGGCCGCTTCAACTACGCCGAAAAGGCGGAATATTGGGCGCTGGTATGGGGCCTGGTCGTGATGGCCGCGACCGGCATCATGCTCTGGGCCAAGGTTTCGGTCGGGAATCTGATGCCGCGGTGGTGGCTTGATGTGGCCACCGCAATTCATTTCTACGAGGCTGTCTTGGCTTCACTGGCCATCGTGGTATGGCACTTTTATCAAATCTTCTTTGATCCGGATGTTTACCCAATGAACTGGGCATGGTGGGACGGAAAGATGTCGTTCGAACATTACCGCGAAGAGCACGAACTCGATACTGTAACCCTTCTCGAAGCCGCCAGGAAAGAACAGCGATTGCAGAGCGTGGACATAACAGAACTCAGCCAGTCTCCTGAGCACGGCCCTGCCGAGAAAACGGAGGGCGAAGCGGCTGAGCCTGTCGCTCTTACGCCGCGAGACCCTTGAATCGGGCCGGCTACCAGAATTTCTTATTGATTATAGTTTTCTCACCTGAGGCACCATTAGTGCCAAGTCGGTGATAGTGTGTCAGCACCAGCGTTAATACTCGGAGAGGAGAAAAGCGGACCATGGCGGAAGAACCCACAGGCGTGCCGAACGACGCGGGCGGGACTTCAAAGTGGCGTGAGTTGCTCCGAAATCCAATCTCAATAATCGGG
>QIAS01000101.1:12187-12711 GCA_003225615.1 Acidobacteriota bacterium
CGGATCGTCCCAGCCCGTATGTGGGCATCCTCGCCTACATGGTGGCGCCCGGATTTCTGATTGCCGGGCTCGTGCTTGTGGTAGTGGGCGTCTGGCTGGACCGGCGCCGGCGGCGGAAGCAGGTGGCGGGAGAAGCACCGACGTACCTCCGCATTGATTTCAACGATCCTGCCCAGCGTGGCGCATTCGCTTTTTTTCTGAGCTTCACGGTCGTGTTCATCGGATTGAGCGTGGTCGGCAGCTATCGGGCTTATGAGTTCACCGATTCCGTGCAGTTCTGTGGACAGCTTTGTCACAGCGTGATGAACCCTGAATTCACCGCCTACCAGCTTTCGCCGCACGCGCGAGTCGCTTGCGTGGACTGCCACGTGGGTGCCGGTGCCACCTGGTATGTAAAATCAAAATTGTCCGGTGCACGCCAGGTCGTCGCCACGGTGTTCAACACATATCCGCGGCCGATCCCAACGCCCGTGCACAATTTGCGTCCCGCGCAAGATACCTGTGAAGAGTGCCACTGGCCGAAA
>QIAS01000101.1:12810-14350 GCA_003225615.1 Acidobacteriota bacterium
ATCCACTGGCACATGAACATTTCCAATCAGATCAACTATGTTGCCGCTGATGAGAAGCGGCAGATCATTCCTTACATTCACGTGAAGGACATGCAGGGCCGGGTAACGGAATATTTTGCCAAGGACTCGCCACTCACTCCGGATCAGATTGCAAAGGCGCCCCGGCATCGTATGGATTGTGTCGATTGTCACAACCGCCCGACGCACATTTATGTCCCGCCCGACCTGGCGGTTGACCAATCCTTGCTGGCACGGCGTCTCGATGCCACACTGCCATTTCTGAAGCAGCAGGCGGTGACAGCGCTGACGGGAAAATACGAAACTGGCGATGAAGCTATGCAAGGCATTGCCAAAACCATAAGCGAGTTCTACGAGAGCAAGTACCCCGAGATTGGCAAGACCAAGCAGCTGGAAATTCGCAATGCCGTCGATGAATTGCAGCGCATTTATCGCAGCACGACATTTCCGGAAATGAAGCTGGATTGGAAGACCCATCCCAACAATATTGGGCATTTCTACTTCAACGGGTGCTTCCGCTGCCATGACGGGCAGCACGTAAGTCCCGAGGGCAAGGTTGTGCGCAAGGACTGCGATATTTGCCACACCGTTCTTGGACAACAGGAGGGCGCGGTCAGTATGGCGTCAATTAGCGGAACGACCTTCCAACATCCCGTGGACCTCGGCGACCTGAGTGCGGTGAACTGCAGTGATTGCCACACCGGCGGCACCGGGCCGTAAGCCCCGGCGCGCTATGTACTTAGCATTGTGATCAATGTCACAACTCCGGGTGACACCTATCACGGCCTGTGCGGTCATCCTTCTCTATCGTTGCAGCCAGGGATTGAAAAAGAATTCCGGGTTCGGATAGGAAAGGGGACCGCTGATGGCTTCGACAAACGGTCACGGCCAGCACTCGGCAGGTGAAAACAAAGCAAGGTTGGTTTTCTGGGAAGTCACCAAAGGCTGCAATCTCCGTTGCATTCACTGCCGGGCCAGCGCGACTGAGCTAAGTTCTCCTTTGGACCTCTCTACTCAAAAAGCACTGGGGATCATTGATCAGATAGCTGCCGCGGCCAATCCCATACTGGTGTTGAGTGGAGGCGAGCCGCTCTACCGGTCAGACATCTTCCAGTTGGCGCGTTATGGCACAGACAAGGGACTTCGGGTTGCTCTGGCGACCAACGGTACGCTGGTCACAAAGGAAGTGGCCCGCATGATCGTGGACTCCGGCGTACGTCGCGTCTCCATCAGCCTGGATGGAGCCGACGCGCTTACCCATGACACCTTTCGCGGAATTCCCGGAGCATTCGATGCGGCGGTGTATGGGCTGCGAAATCTGAAAGCGTTGGGTATGTCGGTACAAATCAACATGACCATCGCGAAACACAATGCGCGGCAACTGCCGCAGGTGCTTGAGCTGGCAAAGTCGCTGGGCGCCGACGCGCTGCACACATTCCTGTTGGTGCCGGTCGGTTGTGGCGTGGACATTGCCGCCGAACAGATGGTTGCGCCGGAAGAGTACGAAGAAATGCTGAACTGG
>QIAS01000102.1 GCA_003225615.1 Acidobacteriota bacterium
AAACTCTCGAAGACATACCATTACCTGGGAGGGGTAGTTAGGGTTGGACGCGTGCCCGGATTAGAAAACCGGGGGCACAGTAAGGTTAAGCTTGGGGCAGCATGCTCTCAGTGCTGGAAATCACTGAGCATTGTGACAGTGGTTGTGCAGAACGGAAATAAGTAGCTGGTGCGTCACAGCCGGCGACCTCACCCCAAGTGCCGCTGCGCCGACAATTGCGCACCCGTCAGCAGCAACAGTCCCGACAGGAATGCCCAGAACATCAGGCTCACCGACAAGGCAAAAGGCCCATATACTTCCTGAAAATTCAGCCGCGGCAAGGCCAGAATATAAGCGTATTTCAAGCCCTCCGACAGTATTCCCATGACTACCGCAGCCGGCATCACCGTGCGCGCAGGGACTTTGCCATTAGGCAGCAGCCAGTAGATCAGAAAGAAAATCGCGATGCTGGCCGCGATCGCAAAGGCTTTCATAACCACAAACCCCACCAGTCGAACAAAGAACATGCCGTTGCCGCGCAAAATAAACTCCAGCAGGTGGATGTTCCCCGCGGTCGCCGCCACCGACAACAACGCCAGCGACCCGCAAGCAAAGGCCAGAAGCAGCGAGATCAGCTGGTTTCCCAGATACGAGCGGTTGTTAGGAAAGTGCCAGATCCGGTTCAGCGCGACTTCCAGCGGGACGAAGATCCCCGTCGAAGTGATCAGCAGAATGACGAGGGAAACTGCCTGCGCCTGGTGCCGTGCCGCGACCAACGCGTTGAGATTGCGAATCACGAACTCCTGTCCAGCCGGCAAATAATCGCGCAGCGCCTGCACCAGCACCTCGTACATGACGGGAGAATGAAATACGCGCCGGATCAGCGTCATCAGCAACAGCACGAACGGAAAAAATGACAGGATCGCGTTCGCCGCCACGGAAAAAGCGAAGGTGTGCACCTCGGTCCGCATCAAGTACCGAACCGTGGAGAAGGCCAGTCGCGAGCGGGCCCAGCGTACAGGCTTCTGAACCGCCGAAGAGACAGCTGCCGCCTGTGGCGCAATCGAAGCTGGAATCTGGTTGGGCAAGGTTTTCAGCCATATTATCAGAGACTTGCAGCCAATCCGACCGATCTCTTGTACCCGTTAGTACCTGCTTTCTCGTCACCCCCCGGCGCAGATTGCGATTAACCGTCCCGCTTTCTGCGAGGCTCCGCTGGTCGCAAAACTTTGCAAACCTCTGATGCTGACCTGTTTACCTTCTACATACCTCTTGCCAATATCGATCTTCCTGAATATTATCTTGTGCTCGTTGCCGGAAGATTGGCAGCGAGTGTTGCAGCTTTGGGTTGACGTTGCTGTGTTACGCAGTCGAAATTCGCGCCATCATTCTGGGCTCCCGAGCTTTGCGCCGTAGTTTCTCTCGCGGCCTCTCGCTTTGGAGCTTTTCTTGTTGGATCGAACTCGCCCGCCCGCGGTAACGCGACCTGTTCTTCCACGCGCTTGAGGGGGTGCCGCAAACTACCGCGGCTTTTCGGGTGCGGGAAGAATGAATTCTTCGCGACTAGGCGAAAGGAGTTCTTTGTGAGAGAGAAGGGTACAGTGAAGTGGTTCAACGGGGCTAAGGGTTATGGTTTCATCCAGCGCTCCACGGGCGAAGATGTGTTCGTTCACTTCTCCGCGATTCAAGAGAACGGATACCGCACGCTCAACGAAGGTGAGACCGTGGAGTTCGATCTGTTAAAGGGCCCCAAGGGCTTCCAGGCGGCTAACGTGAGCCGCGCATAACCAAGCCGGATTCCCGGCCATTCGCTAACCCTCTCAGCTTCCCCTGAGAGGGTTTTTCCTTTTTAGTCATGGATTGTGACTTTGATCTGGCCTGGCAGAAGTTCAGCTTCGGTCATGATGGATTGGCAAGGCAAGTGGGAGCAAGATGGTTTCTTTTCCGCGCACTCGTTCATAAAATCCTGGGGTTATGGTTAGAACCTTTTACCTCCTCGGCGTGCTGGCGGTACTCGGTGCTGCCGATACTCTGTATTTCCACGAGTGGCGTGTAAGACTCCCCGGCATGGGAAGACGTGCGCGAGCTGAACTGCAATTACATGCCCTGAGGGACTTTGTTTACTCGGTCCTGTTCGGCAGTCTTCCTTGGTTCGCATGGCAAGGATGGTGGGCAGCCGTCCTCGCCTTGTTGCTGCTGACCGAAGTTGTACTAACACTCTGGGATTTTGTTGTGGAAGACTGGATACGTAAACCTCTTGGTGGAGTCTACCCAGGAGAACGGATCATGCACGGCGTAATGGGAATCACGTACGGCGCGATGCTGGCGTATCTTGGACCGAGCCTTCGAAATTGGTGGTTTACCCCGACACAGTTGGTAATCTCGCCGGTGCCGGTTCCTTCTGGGCTCCGTTGGACAATGCTCGTACTCGCCGCAGGGGTTCTGCTTTCGGGTGTGCGGGATCTCTGCGCTGCCGCTGAACTGCCGGGCAGCGCTTGGCCTTGGGTTCGCAGGTAAATCGGAAAGTGCTGCGTTTCCGCACAACGAGCCGAAACCTACCGCTCAAACTGTTTGAAACGCGATTTAACCTGGCCGCTGATGGAACTGATCCCAGTGGGCAGGCGCTTTGACATCAGCCTTTCCTTCCGGGTAATATTCAACCTAATGGTTGAACGTTCCCGAGATCGTTTGAGTGATGTGTTTGCGGCGGTCGCCGATCCCACCCGCCGTGCCATGCTGCGGATGCTGGCCCGCAACCCGGCCACTATCAGCGATATGGCCCGCCCCTTCTCCGTTTCCTTCAATGCGGTTTCCAAGCACGTGATGGTGCTCGAGCGCGCCGGACTGATCGAGCGCCAAGTCAGAGGCAGGCAGCACGTCTGCCGCCTTCGTCCCCTCCCCCTTCGTCAGGCCAATGCATGGCTCGAGCAGTACCGCCAGTTCTGGGAACTCCGCTTCGATGCCCTGGAAACTTATGTGGCGGTGAAAGCAAAGGAAAGAAGAGGACAAGCACATGGCAAAATCCGCTGATCCCATGCGCGTCGAGGTCCGTCGCCGCATGCCCGCGCCGCGCGACATCGTCTTCGAAGCCTGGACCGACCCTGAAGGCCTCCGCCACTGGATGTGCCCTGGCGACGTGATTTCAGCCGAAGCCGCCCTGGATGTCCGCGTTGGCGGCAACTTTCGTCTGGTGATGAAGAGCAAGACCGCGGAACACGTCCACACCGGCACGTACCAGGTGGTCGATCCGCCCGCCAAACTGGTCTTCACCTGGACTGCCAACAACCAGCCGCAAACCCTGGTCACGGTCGAATTCCTCGACCACGGAGAGGAGAGCGAAATTGTGCTGACCCACGAGGGCTTCACGCAGACCGACGTGGCGCAGCGCTACCAGGGCGGCTGGGGAAAAATCACCGAACTTTTCGCCGCTTACCTTGCCCGCAATCAGGGAAAGAAAGCCACATCTGTTCGTACCCGTTAACCATCCAGGCCCCGACGCGTGGCGGCGCAACATTGAGAGTTTAGAAACAAGGCTGAACATGCAAGGCTGAACATGCGAGGAGAAACTGATGGCAATCTATCAAACCGGCAGCTATCAAGTGAAGCCGTCAGCAGTAATCAAGGTCAAGCAGGCAATAGAAGAATTCGTTGCCTATGTGAAAGCAAACGAACCCGGCACCCACATGTATCTTGCCTGGCAGCAAAAGGATGATCCCACCCGTTTCCTGCACCTTTTCATTTTCCAGGACACCGCCGCCCAAAAGCGTCACGGCCAGTCAGAAGCCGTGAAACGCTTCGAATCAATTTACTCACCCGAACTGGTTGGTGGCGATGTCGTCTTTACCGACTACGAGATGGTTGACGGTAAACGCTGAACCCTGTGGTCAGCTCGGAAACAATAATAAAACCTGCCCATCGTGGAGGTTACGAAGAAAAGCTGTACACATTTGTGCCGACATTTTTGTATGTACAAAACGTTCCACGTGGAACATTTTGCTCAAATCCCAAACTTTTCCTCCCATCACCCAGTTCACTTACCGCGCAAGGCTAAAGGGGGGACATATGTCCCCTTCAGTTCCCTGCGCCACCAGTGGCCGGTGGCATTCTTTTCCGCTGGGGAGGTGAAGTGATACTCATATACCAGCGCTCGAATATAGCGAGGCGGGGCATTAGGAAATGGATTGCTGCGGAGTAGCGCCAACACTTCTGGCGTGCCTTCCAGCAGGCGGGCCATAAAGTGGATGGTCCACGGATCGCTGCGGTAATCGCCGAGTGCGGCAAACCACATCTGCCAG
>QIAS01000103.1:0-459 GCA_003225615.1 Acidobacteriota bacterium
GGTGTGATGAGTGGCACCTCGGCGGACGGAATCAATGTCGCCCTGGTCCGAGTCGATTCCCCCGCCGCTGCTCGGAAAACGTCAAAAGCGAAGGAACCCGCGCCACAGTTCCATCTTCTCGGACACGCGGAATATCCTTACCCTAAAGAGGTTCGCGGCTGTGTTCTCCGCTCCATGAACGCCGCCCGGATCGCCGTAGCGGATCTGGCGCGCCTCAATTTCTTGCTCGGCGAACTCTACGCCGACGCTGTGCTCGCGACCCAGCGCCGCTTTCACGTGAAAGTCGAACTGATCGGCTGCCACGGGCAGACGCTTTATCATCAGGGGGAGCCTGAACTGTTTCTGGGGCGCAAACTGGCCACCACATGGCAAACCGGCGAAGCCGCTGTGATTGCCGCGCGGGTTGGCGTGCCCGTGATTTCGGATTTCCGGGTTGCGGACATGGCCGTCCGCGGCAAA
>QIAS01000103.1:614-1115 GCA_003225615.1 Acidobacteriota bacterium
TAACCAACCATTTGACCGCGACGGACAAGTGGCTGCTTCCGGAAACGTACTCCAAAAAGTGCTCAATGACTTGCTTTGGACGTCTTTCTTCAAACGAAAACCGCCGAGGACCGCGGGACGAGAAGAATTCGGACAGGGCTTCTTGCGACATTTTCTCTGGAGCTGCGGGCGTGCCGCGAAACAGGACATCGTCGCCACTGCAACGGCCTTGACCGCTAAGTCCATTGCCGACGCGCTGCGGCGCTTCGTGACTAGCAAAAACAACTCTTATCGCGAGTTCATCGTTTCCGGAGGGGGAGCAAAGAATCCCACGCTGCTGGCGATGCTCGCCAACGAACTGGGACCCATGGGCCTGGAAATTCGCTTGTCGGATGAGTTCGGATTGCCGGCCGAAGCCAAAGAGGCCGTAGCGTTCGCCTTGCTGGCATATCAGACCTGGAACCGGCGTCCCTCAAACGTCCCCTCCGCCACAGGAGCAAGCAAGCCCGCGATTCTGGGAAA
>QIAS01000103.1:1461-3152 GCA_003225615.1 Acidobacteriota bacterium
TGACGAGCACCTGAATGTAAAGCCCGCCCTGGCGGAGCGCTGGGAGATTCGTGATCCCCTCACTTACATTTTTCACCTGCATCACGGAGTGAAATTCCACGATGGCCGTCCCCTGACTTCCCGCGACGTAAAGTGGACCTTCGATTCCCTTCTCCAGGAGAAGATTCGCAGCACCAAAGCTGCCGTCTACAAGCCACACGTAGACCACATAGAGGCTGCCGATGAGGACACTGTCATCTTTCATCTGAAAGACCCATTCTCACCCCTGCTGTGGAATCTCTCCGACGGCGCCATCGGCATTGTGCCTTACGGCAGCGGAGATGAGATCACTCGCAATCCGATCGGTTCGGGGCCGTTTCGCTTTGTGAGCGCAGAGCAGGACAAGGATGTAATTATCGAGCGCAACGATAACTATTGGGGCGAGAAGGCCCGCCTGGCGCGAGTACGCTTCCTGGTTGTTCCCGACACCACCACGCGCGCGCTCGAACTGCGGAAGGGGAGCGCAGATATTGTCAACAATGCCCTGACCTCCGATATCGTGCTAACGCTTCGGTCGAATCCACGGCTGGAGGTCTTGCAAGGTCACGGCACCGTTCTGAATTATCTGGCATTCAACTTGAGAGATCCGATTTTGAAAGATGTCAGGGTGCGCCAGGCGATTGCCTGCGCCATCAACCGGGAGCCCATCATTGAGTACTTATGGCGGCAACTTGCGGAACCCGCTTACAACGTGTTGCCGCCGCAAAGCTGGGCCTATAACGGTGAGATTCCCCGCTACGATTACAGTCCGGAACGGGCGCGACAACTCCTTGATGCCGCCGGCTACCGGGCGGTGAATGGGATTCGCTTTCACCTGACCATGAAGACTTCGACTGAAGAGAGCACTCGTCTGTTTGTCGCAGTGTTGCAGCAGCAATTGCGTGACGTGGGAATTGCTCTCGACATCCGCACTTTCGAATTTGCCACTTTCTTTTCTGACGTCATCAGGGGAGCCTACCAGCTTTATTCCCTGCGCTGGATCGGGGGTAACGAAGATCCTGATATTTTTGAATATGCCTTCCACTCGTCGAAGTTCTCGCCCCACGGTGCCAACCGCAGCTATTACTCCAATCCGCGAGTCGATGCTCTGATTGATCAGGCACGCAGCGAAATTGATCAAACCAGGCGCAAGCGGCTTTATTTTGAAATCCAACAAATCCTCGCGCAAGATTTGCCTTATGTGAATTTGTGGTATTTGGATAACGTGCTGGTGCACTCCAAACGAGTACAGAATCTCACTTTGAATCCGTCGGGCAACTACGATTTTTTGAAGACGGCGGAGTTGGTCGGGAACAGCAATAGTTACAAATAGTAGCCTAGACCCGAAAAGATCGTTTGAGAGGAACCATCTTGGACGCTGTCTACTTCAAGCCAGTGGTTCTCATAAGCGTCGCCTTCCAGGATCACATCCAGCCGTCCGTCGCCGTTTACATCTGCTAGGTCAATCGGAGACCACATCGTAACAGTCGGTACATCGGCATCGGTCTTTTGAAATGGCACTTTCCGCAGCACGGATACCTTTGAAGTTTTATCGATAATGACAATTACCTGGCAGAAGGTCATGTCTGTTCCCGCTGAATGGTAGTAATCCGCCTCCGCGAGCGACCAACTCAATGCAGGGGCCTCCCAGACCCTAAATTTAAGTTCTTTGC
>QIAS01000103.1:3264-4912 GCA_003225615.1 Acidobacteriota bacterium
CTTCGCTGTACTTGCACTCAAAATCTGCGCTAACAGTGACGGCGGTTGCAAGCTTCTTTGGAAAACGAATGTCACAGCCGTCGTCGGGGCCGTTTCCGAACGGTGATTCGCCACAATAATGAGCTTTCAAGAAAGACTTGATTTTTCGGCAGCCGGCACTGGTGCAGGGGGGGCGGTGTGGATCCTTTTCGTCTTGTCCCTTCACCTGCCCACCGAGCACGAGTAAGAGGATCAACGCCGTGATAACAGGACAGCTAACCAATAGCGTGTTCTTGCCACACATGAGGCTTCGTACTCCGAGTGGGATGATTGTCCGTATTTAGTTTGGATACTATGTGGCGCAGGCGTCCCCGTCTACGTTACTTTCCGCACGGAACTTCCAGAGTTCTGGCTTTCGCGACGTCGACGGGCGTCCAGAAGATCGAGGCAGCGGAATGGCACGTGTTACCATCGAATCTTGGACGCGAGGCAACCGTGCGCATTCTTTTCATCGGCGATATTTTCGGACGTCCGGGCAGAACTATCGTCCAGGAGCGCCTGTCCGAACTAGTCAAAGAACATCGCATTGACCTCATCATCGCCAACGGCGAGAACTCCGCTGCCGGCTTTGGCATCACGCCAGCGCTGGCAGAAGAATTATTCGATCTTGGCGTTGAAGTTATCACTACCGGCAATCACGTCTGGGACAAGCGCGAGATTATGGAGTACTTCCAGATGTCTAACGGCAACCCGCACAGCCCTGCCCGGCGGTTGCTTCGCCCGGCCAACTATCCTCCGGGAATGCCCGGCACGGGCTTGTACCAGGGCAAAAAGGGTGATGTGCCCTATGCCGTCATGAACCTGCAAGGCCGCGTATTCATGGCGCCGATTGATGATCCTTTTCGCCTGGCCGACCAGTTGCTGAAAGAAGTAACCGCAAAAATCATTCTGGTAGATATGCATGCCGAGGCCACTTCGGAAAAAATGTCCATGGGCTGGTACCTCGATGGACGCGTAACTGCCATGGTAGGCACCCATACTCACATTCCCACCGCCGACGAGCGAGTGCTGCCCAAAGGCACGGCGTACATCACCGACGTCGGAATGACCGGCCCCTACGACAGCGTCATCGGTGTGAAAAAAGAAATGATCATGGAAAGATTTCTCACCAGCATGCCCACGCGTTTCGAGCCCGCCACGGGCGATGTTCGACTATGCGCGGTAGTCATTGATTGTGACGAGGCTACGGGTCGCGCACGCTCGATTGAGCGGCTGATGGTGCAATGACCACCTCCGAACACAAAAAGGCGTCTCCTTCCCTTGTTTCAAAGGACAACGCATCGCCTTGCCTCGACTCCGACGCTTACCTGTTTGATATTGACGGCACGCTGCTGAACACCCAGGACCTGATTCACTATCGTGCCCTGAATCGCGCCATGCGCGACGTCTACGGCGCCGATACAACTATTGACGGCATTGCCTATCACGGTAAAACCGACTTGGGCATCCTCAAGACCGCCTTGGAGCGCGTAGGAGTCAGCGATGATGTCTTCGCGACCAGGCTTCCGGCAGCGCTGGACATCGTGCGGCACGATGTGGATCAAAACGCCCATGCCTTCGCACCCAAAGTTTGTGCCGCGGTTCCAGAACTGCTGGCAAGACTTCAGAG
>QIAS01000103.1:4930-13584 GCA_003225615.1 Acidobacteriota bacterium
AGGTCGAATCTGCGGGCTTACGGAGTTTTTTCAGCTTTGGCTGCTTTGCTGACCGTTGTGAAAACCGCGAAGACGTCTTCCAGCGCGCGGTCGAAGAAGTGCAGCGCCGGCTAAGGCTAGAGGCTACGGTGTGCTTTATCGGAGACACGCCATCTGACATCCGCGCAGCACGACACGCCGGTGCGCGAGTGATTGCTGTCGCCACAGGTATCCACAAACGTGAGGATCTGCTGTCTCATGAACCTGATTTTTGTGTCAAGTCCTGCGCGGAATTGGTGCAGATTATTGCGAAGTAGGGCGAAAAAGATCGTCGCTCACCCATATTCAAAAGTACTAGTACCACACTAAGAACCCTTTCTGGCCTGCCATTCCCGAGTACAATCGTTGGAAATGCGGTGGCAAACCAATATTTTCCTGGGGGGCTTGCTGGGCACTGTTCTGACTGTGGCCGGGTTCGCGGCCGATCAGCCTGCCATTCCGCCCGCCATTCCCTGCGCCGATGGTATTCCCGGCGCGCCGGCATGCACTATATCCAAGAGAGAACTCAAGCAGGCGAAATCGGCTTTTGCTCGCGGCCTGAAGCTGCAAAACTCTCAGCATACGCAAGAGGCTTTGGCAGAATTTGAGCATGCCGCCCAATTGGTCCCGAACGACGTGCAATACGTCTCCGCCCGTGAACTGGCTCGGCAGCAGTTGGTTTTCGAGCACATTCAGCGCGGCAACCAGGGTCTCTTGAATGATCAGCAGGTGCAAGCGCTGGCGGAGTTCCGCAGTGCATTACAACTCGATCCCAACAATCAATTCGCGCAACAGCGTCTCAATGACGCGCTGGGTCCTCTGGCGCCGAAGACTTCTGCGCCGCTGGAAGTGGTGGCGGATGCGGGTGAGCCCCAGCTTGCTCCTCAGGACCGCCGCTCGGATTTCCACTTTCGGGGTGACTCCCGCGCATTGCTGACCCAGGTGGCTTCCACCTATGGCATAGATTGCACATTCGACGACTCTGTGCTCTCGCGGCGCGTTCGCTTCGACATTGAGAATGTAGATTTTTATACCGCCATGCAGGCTGCTGCGGCCGTGACCAAAACTTTTTGGACGGTGTTGGAGGCAAAACAAATTTTAGTCGCCGCCGATACTCCCGAAAATCACAAGTCGTTCGATCGCATGGGGCTGCGAGTTTTTCTCTTTCCGGATGTTTCCACACCGCAAGAACTTAATGACGTGATCAACGTCTTGCGCTCCGTGTTCGATATTCGCTTCATCTCGCAGCAGCCGCAATCGGGGAGGGTGGCGGTGCGCGCAGCACGAGACGTGCTCGAAGCGGCTACACGGTTCGTGGAGGGGCTGGACGCAGATCGTCCGGAAGTAATGGTGGAAGTTCGCGCCTACGAGATCAGCCGCACTTTCACCCGCAACATGGGATTACACATTCCCAATCAGTTCACTCTTTTCAACATTCCTGCCGGCGCTTTGGCCGCCCTCGGTGGACAGAACATTCAGGACCTGATCAACCAGTTAATTTCCGGGGGAGGCATCAATCAGGCGAACAATACCGCCATTTCGGCATTGCTCGCCCAGCTGCAGAACCAGCAGAATTCCCTCTTCAAGCAGCCACTTGCCACTTTCGGAAACGGGCTCACCTTGATGGGATTGAGCTTGGACCAGTTGAGCGCCACATTATCGTTGAATGAGAGTTCACTGAAGTCCCTGGAGCACGCGACCTTGCGCGCCTCCCAGGGCAAGGACGTTAATTTCCACCTGGGAACTCGTTTCCCGATCCTCAATGCCAGCTTTGCCCCGATTTTCAACAGCTCGGCTATCTCTCGAGTCATCCAGAACAACAGCTTTCAAGCTCCCTTCCCCTCCTTCAACTACGAAGATCTGGGCCTGACCATGAAGGCCAAGCCGCTCATTCACAGTAATTCTGATGTGAGTCTGCAACTCGAGCTGCAGATCCGCGCGCTGGGAAATCAAACCTTGAACGGCGTCCCCGTCATCTCCAATCGCGAGTACAAGGGCAGCATCACCTTGAGGGACGGCGATCCGGCGGTGGTCGCCGGATCGGTGTCGCGTACCGAGGTGCGCAGCCTCAACGGAATTCCGGGCCTGGGACAGGTTCCCGCCCTGAACAAGATCGTTGCCAGCAACAACAAAGAGGAAGACGACGAAGAGCTGCTCATCGTGATTACGCCCCACGTGATCAGCGAGGCGCAGCACAACGCCGATGCGGAAATCTGGATGAAAAGAGGCGGACAATAGAGGGATGAGTGTTCGTCATCCGACTCCTGACTCCTAGCTACTGACTGCCAGCTCCTACTCACTACTTCCCCTGCTTAGCCTCAAAATTTACCAGACTTTTGAGCATCTCGGGCGGCATCCCGAGATTTCTTAATTTGTAGCCATTGACGAAAACCGTGGGCGTACCGCTCACGTCGACTGATTTTCCCAAAGCTATCGATTGCTGTACACGAGCGGTGGTTTCCGGCTTGGCGGCGCAGACAGCAATGTCGGCACCCTTGACTCCGGAATCGTTCGCTATAGCGGTCAGCTTCTCATCGGCGTTAGACTCCGTGATCTGCTCCTGGGCATCGTAGGTCTTCTGCACGAATTTCCAGAAAGCGTCATTCGACGCGCGTCCCACGCAATCCGCGTAGGCAGCCGCCTTCGCGGCCCAGTTGTGCGAGGGCAACGGGAAACTCTGAAAGACAATGCGAGCATTAGGTTCATCAGACAGCAGTTTCTCGATGATCGGTTGCGCTTGTTTGCAGTGCGGACACTGCAAGTCGCTGAACTCGACAATCGTGACCGCAGAATTGGCCGGGCCCCGAGCGGGACCATTCACTCCCTTTTCCAGCGCCTCGCGAGTCTCGACAAACGGCTTCGCGCCGAACGGCATGATTTCCCCGACGATCGCATGCTTGCCGTCCGCTGTGACATATAGCGTGACCTGCTGCGGTCCCTGGGGAGTCATTAACGTCACCGGCACTTCCGCCAGGCCTTCCGCCTTTGCCGGCTGGATATCCCCAATTTTCCAGGACACCGAGGAATCGTATCCGAACATTTGCTGCATGAATGCGTTTACGGTTTCTTCAGAGGGAAGATTAGCTTTGGTTGACGGCGCGGTCCCCAGTTTTGCCGCGGGCTTCTGAGCGGTCCTGGTTTGTGCCATGACCACGCTGGCCAGCAGCAAGATCGCGACCATACTGGAAAAGTTTCGGTACATGAGTTCCTTTCGGATTGTCATTTAAATTCTTAATATTTACAGCTGGGATCGCCTGGCCGACTCAATATCTTGTATCTGATATACGACCTAGATATCGGACTTGGCCGCGATCGGAAACCGCCGTCCATACCCAAAAGCTTTGGCAGAAATTTTGAGTCCGGGCGCGGCCTGCTGCCGTTTGTACTCGCTGCGTTCTACCATGCAAATCACCCTACGAACCAGCTTGAGGTCGAATTTATGATCGGCGGCAATCTGCTCCGCGCTGTGCGATTCTTCGACGTAGTCCTCGAGTATCGCATCCAGCACCTCGTAAGGAGGAAGCGTGTCGCTGTCTTTCTGGCCGGCACGTAACTCCGCCGAAGGTGGCTTTTCCAGGCTGGCGGCCGGGATGACGGCACGTTGCGAATTCACATAGCGGCTGAGCCGGTAGACCATGGTTTTCGGCACGTCAGAAATCACCGCCAGTCCGCCCACCATGTCTCCGTATAATGTGCAATACCCCACGCCCAGTTCGCTCTTGTTTCCCGTGGAAAGCACGATAGCGCCCAATTTGTTGGAAAGCGCCATCAGCATTGTCCCCCGCGCGCGAGACTGTATGTTCTCCTCGGTCACATCTTCTTTGTAACCCGTGAACACCTGCCGCAATATCTTGTTGTAGCTGGCGAATACCTCATTGATCGGGAGCACCTCGAAACGAATCCCAAGATTTTCGGCCAGCGCGCGGGCGTCTCCAATAGAGCCCTTGGAGGAATATGGACCTGGCATGCCCACGCCGATCACGTTCTCCGGTCCAACCGCATCAGCGGCGATCACCCCCGTGAGTGCGGAATCAATCCCGCCGCTCAGTCCAACAATCACTTGCCGGAAGCCGCATTTGCGGACGTAATCTCGCGTGCCCAGCACCAGCGCGGTGTAGGCACTGGCGTCTTCCCCCTCGATTTGAGGATGAATGTCTCCCGTGAACTGGTTGGAGTCGAAATAGATCAAGTCTTCTTCGAATGACTTGCCCTGGGCAACGATCTTGCCCTCCGGACCGATGACCAGGCTGGAGCCGTCGAATATGAGGCTATCGTTGCCGCCGACCTGGTTTTGTAATTGTGCGCGATCGTTGCCAGCATTTCACGGCGCAGTTCGCGCTTCCCCAACCAGAAAGGAGATGCGGAGATGTTCAGAACGAAGTTGCCTCCCGCCCCAATCAACGCCTCCACGGGATCGAAACGGTAAAGGGGCTTGTTCCAGAAATGCTTGTCGTTCCATGCGTCTTCGCAAATCGTCAGTGCGATCTGTTTGCCGCAGAAGGAGAACAGCTTTTGCTCGGTGGCAGGCGCGAAATTACGCATTTCATCGAACACATCATAAGTAGGAAGCAGCATTTTGGACTGGACGAAGGCGACCGCGCCATCCTTCAGCAACGCTGCCGAATTCATGACGGACTTGCCGGTCTCCGCGCCGGCTGGCGTGACCAGGCCGCAAATCACCGCGATGCCGCGAGTTTCGGCCGCGATCCGCTCCACTGCTTCCCGGTTATGGGTCACAAAGGAACCGCGCTCGACCAGATCACGAGGCGGATAACCGCACACTGCCAGTTCCGGAAACAGGATAAGACCTGCCCCACCAGCTTGCGCGCGGTGGGAGTATTCCACCATCTTCGCAGCATTGCCCGCGAAATCTCCGACGGTAGGATTGATCTGTCCCAGCGCGATCTTCACGCTTCCAGTTTAAAGCGCAGCATCGGTAGGAGCCAAATCCCGGGAACCAGTTTCTGGAAATCGAAGCGGTTCGGTAGCCGCGCCCTTTTCACCTCGGCCACAGCCATCCGAACGTGCCGGCAGTAAGCAACGCATAGATCAGACCATCCAGAACGTGCTTTAAGGTCACGCCCCAAGGCTGACCTTTCCAGATCGAGTCTTGGACCTGTGCGGCAGCGTATCCGAGAAAGGCTGTGGTGCCGGCAACCCGAAAAACCTCCAGGTAGTGAGTACCCGGGGCCCGCGTGCGTCCAGTCAAGTAGGCGGTGAAGATGCTGATAACCAGGCAGTAGAGGAACCACTGTCCCAGGAATTTCCCCATCGCCGGTGGCCCGCTTCGGATCACAGTAAGCAGGCCGACGGGTCCGCGTTTGAACTTCTCTACCACCTCAGGCGATTTCATCTCTTTGTGAGTAGTATGCGGGAAATGGTAGGTCGGGCCGGGAGTCACGCCCGCGGCCCGCAGCGCATCGAGCACTCCGCCTTCCTCCGGAAGCTTGCGGTAATCGCTCTTGTGGATGGGAAGCACCATGTGAATGATCGAACTGGCGACAAACACGATCACAGCCGAAAGCAGGATGGGAAGCCATAAGGCGGTGATGGGGACCATCGTTCCTCCGGTTAGGTGTACTTGTTCTCGGGCAAACTGGTCGTAGAGGCCCGCAAGAGACTACAACTTCATAACTAGGCTGTCCAGGGGAAGGCGCTGGCGGCAGCAGCGATTTTTCGGCCTCTTTTATGCACTCTTGAGGTTCTCACCCTACCGATTCGAATAGAGGAGAGATCAAGGCAAGAAGCATTGCAACAATCGCGAAGCAAGCAATGAGCGGCGCGAGCCAGTCGCCCAGTTTCTGTATTTCTTCCCTGCGCTTTGTCTCGGAAATGCGTGCAGGCTGGTATCCCGCCATAGAACCTCCTCGGCGGAACTAAATGCTTTCAGCTGTCTGTGCAGTGCCGGAAGCATTTTCTATTCATTATGATGGCCGCGCTCTAGAGAAGGCGGGACCACTCATTCAGGTTTTCAGGAATACCCAGATTCGCGGTGTTTATACCGCCTGCTATGGAGAACGTGTGCCCGCCCGCAACCTCTGCCAGGGCTGAGCCTGGACTAGCATAGCTGCCCAGATCATCGTCCTGGTAGAAAGCGTGGAAACGTCCTCCTGATTCGGCAATGTAGAAAGGGCCAATTCTTGTGTGCCAAGCATATAGTTTTTCCATAAGAAGACCTCGCCTTCTTGCATGGCAGTGCCCGGGAATGGGTATTGCATCGCTCCCAGGAATCACACGGTTTTTCGAGAGAAGAGAAATATAGGCGCTTAAGGCGCGTAGATAAACCCGAGCCGCTCTCACGCTCTTAATATCGCCTAACTCACCCTTGATGTATTTTTCAAGATGAGCTGCCGCGTACAGGACATGAGGTAGTTCGGTTTGCAGCTCGTCTTCGAGCTGGTGCCCGTCGCCAGCATCGCGCTGTTCGTAAAATTTGTAAGCGCGGCGCTTGATTTCATCGTGTATTGCAACATCACTGGAGTGATCTGCTCCGATTAAGACAGTAGATTCGGGACTCACGGGAGAGATACCTCCTACCGAGGTCGGCCTTGTGTTTTTGTTTATCGCAAAATGGCCATAGCTTTCTGTGACCCGGCACACAGCTGCAAGTGATTAAGGTGAAAACAAGAACGCCCGTCGGGGGGGAGGGTGGACGGTCCGACGGGCATTACGGGTTTCAGAAGGTCGTACTAGCAGTCCTGGTAAATGCTCTTAGTTCTGGTAACACTCCCACGATAAGCCCGGCAGCATTTATTGTGCAAGGGCGAATGCCTCAGAGGCGTGTGACATGCGGGCCGGCGCGGGCGACGCAAACAGGCTGATTCTTCAGGCAATTATTGTAATCAGGAATTTACCTCGCAACCCGGTCACTGAGTGTAGTCCAGCCTCAACATGCTCCCTTCTGGACTGACGCCAGCGAATCGTGGCGCGAGCCCTCGGCCTGGCGAGTGGTCGCTGGATGCGGGGATACCTAAGGCGAGAAAAGCTGCGCCTCCCAACTCTCCCCTCGGGCATGCCGCAGGACTTGGCGGTTACCATCCGCCGATGAAACAATGGACGCCGATTTACGCAACTAGCCGCAGGCGTTCCCGCACGTGCTCTGGAAGAGTTGGGTTCCTGCCACTAGATTTAGTTAGGCCTCGGATTCGAGCCGGGATCGGGTGTGCTGGATGGCGGCTGTGTCACGGGCGGCACTGGCGGCGGCGAACCGGGCATGCTGGTCGGAGACGCGTTGGGAAGATCTTCACCGGGGCGCCGTAACGTGGGAGCATTCGCCGGGCGCTCGGTGGCCTCTTCTTTTTTGGCCTGGGTTTCCCCGGGTTTCGGTATATCCACTTCCTTTTCGGTGCGGAGAATTTTCTCTCCATTGACCTTCATGGTCTCGACTCGCACCACTTCGTCACCCACCATGCGGATGAAGTCCACATCCTGCGGCGGCTCGCCATAGATCCAATCTTCGTACTCGGTTTCGCCGTCTTTTTCGCGGATCTTTTTCGGCGGGCGGCCCTTCGCGTAAATCACCATCTCCCGATTCATGCCGACCAGGACATGGTGAGTTTTGATGGCCTCCTTCACCTTGGGCGGGACCGTCTCCATATAAGCTTCGGCTGCGGACTTGGCATCGAAGTCGAATACCGGCCGCAGCAGCTGTTTCAGTTCTGGGCCCGTAAGTTCAGGTACGTAGTGGTCAAAATAAAGATCGACATAGGAACCGCGAGGATTCGCTTGCGCATCGCTAGGCGCAGCCGGCGTGGCCCCTCCTCCAGCGCCAGAAATGGTAATTCGCTGGTACCACTTTGATTTCTTGATGGGTCCGCCGTTGATCTCGAAATGTATGTGGTCATCTTTGATGACAATGTCTGTAATCCGTGCCTGGTCGCCGGGCTTTGCCGCCGGCCCCCACATGGCAATCATCTGCTGCAGTTCGGAACCGCTGGGCGTGATTTGGCCACTCTTCAGCTTCAATCCGACCTTGCCCATGGGAAATGGCGACCGCACATAGACCAGTTCGGCATTAAAGGCGCGTACCAAATCCATGCGGGTCTGCTTGGATATGCGGGGGGCTTGCGCAGGCTTTGACGTGTCGGCAGCCGCAATGGCAGACAGCAGAACAGCCGGAAGAACAAAGGCCGTAATGCGGAGAGACTTCATGAGCACCCCAGGGCCGGATTGCCTTTAATTATAACCCTCGCAGAATGGGCTGAGAGTACCGTCCGGCGATGTCTGGTGTTTTTGATTCCCGCGGAAAGGCAGGTGTTGTCCTATCCCTCGGTCGAAATCCGCATCCCATCCCGGGCCAACTGCAGAGGCAGAACGCGTCCCCCGTTGTCCCCGATGGCAGTGGCTACCCGGCTGGAGCTGCCTTTATCGACCAGAAAAATCACGCATCCCCCACCCCCTGCTCCACAGACTTTGGCCGCGCGTCCACCGTGCTTTGCGGCAACCGCGATCAACTTATCAATCAGTGGCGTGGTAATACCCGGCGCATTAGTGCGGCGGAACTTCCATTCTTCATGCAATAAGCGGGCGACCTCGTCCCAGTCCGCATGGAATAGTGCGCGGTGCATGGCTCTGGCGATCTCGGCAATACGCTCGAAGTTGCGGAACACGCGCTTATCTCCATTAATATGCGCCTT
>QIAS01000104.1:0-534 GCA_003225615.1 Acidobacteriota bacterium
AAAACGCCCAGGCCATAACGAATTCCGAGATAAACTCCTCCACGCGTGCTCAGAGTGGAGAAAGTGGCACTGAGTGTTTGCTCGACAGCCTTTTGTTGAGGTGCTGGACAGGTTTCTTCGTGCGGCTTGGGGCCAAGGTTCACCCTCGGCATGCAATCGGCGGTGAACTCGTCCACGGCGTCAGCTTGCGATGCCATACTTCCGCGGTTGCGGCCGCGTGCGGTTCTGAGCTGCCAGCATGCCCGCGAGCGTGAACAGCAGTCCATTCACGAATTGGTAATTCATCACCACGAACGTGGCGTTGAAGACATAAACGCCCAGAATGATGGGCCAAATTTCGCGGAACTCCGTATCGGGAAAACTGCCTTCTGGATATTTGATTCTTGGCCGCTTCATTCCTAATCGAAACAGTCCGCCGACAATCAAACCGTAGAAAATGATTCCCACGATCCCATGCTCGACGAGTATCTCGAGGTATGTGTTATGGACCCAGAAGGCCTGGAGATGGTAGTCGGTCATGCGGTTTGCCAGTTC
>QIAS01000104.1:563-8365 GCA_003225615.1 Acidobacteriota bacterium
CCTTATAAACGCCCCAGCGGATCTCCACGGGACCACGCTCTTCTGCGCGATCCTGCAAAGAAGTCTGCATGTCCGCGAAACTGAGCGCGACCAGCAGGCCGGTGGTTCCCGCAACCACCAACCACAGTCCCGCGCGGCGCAGACGTTTACTCGAAGTGTGAAATAACAACAGGAAGGTTGCTACGGCAAACGAAAGCCATACGGCGCGGGTCATAGTCGCCAGGATCGCCAAGGGCAGCGCTACGAGCAAGAGCACAGCCCACAGCCCCCGCAATTGGGCACGACGAAACGAGTCCAGCGCAATCAGCCCTAAAATGGTCAAGCTGACGCCGTTGGGAACAGCCTGCAGAAAAGGGCCGCGGGCCCGGTCAGCGTGTATGCCAAGGCTTTCGTCAAGAATAAAACGCGGGAAAATAAGTGCCTTCGCCCCTACCAGAAACGCGACTGCCGTGAAGCAGAGATAGGCGAGAACCACCAGCGAAAACACTTCGAACCGCCGAAGCGCCTGGGGGTTATCGAAGACCAGCAAAGACAAATGGAACAATGCGAACGGCACAATGAATTTCGCGGCGAGCAGGCTCCAGGTTTGACTATCAAATGGCTGGGAAAGCGCGCTGAAGAGGACTAAACAGAGCATACCAACCATCGGCCAGGTAACGGAAGGAATGATGACCAGTGGCCGGCGCAGAACCAGACACCGCATCAACACGGCGAAGGCGAGAAGGAGGAAGGCGATACGATCGAGCGCGTAAAACTGAAGATCCGGGGGACGGAAAAGCATCACGGTGAGCGTGGCGAGGAACAGGAGGGCGGGCGCCAGCAGCAGCGCGTGTAAAGGACGCACCATAGTTTTGACAGCCACACAGCACGTCTCGTACGCCGAGAACTGGACCGAAATATATTCCGTTGAACTCACGAGTTCACAACAGGATGAGGGTTCTCATCTCAAACTCCGGTACCGGTTACAACTACCGATAAGGTCTTAAAGAGAATTTGCAGGTCAAGCCACAGACTCCATTTCTGGATGTATTCGAGATCCAGACCAAGGGTGGTTCGGAAAGAGGGGTCCTGGCGTGCCGTCACTTGCCACAGACCCGTCATTCCAGGAGTTACGTCAAGCCGCGCGAAATGATCAACTTCATAGCGCGCGAAATCGTCTAGCGGATGCGGACGAGGTCCCACGAGGCTCATGTCCCCCCGCACAACATTCCAAAGTTGTGGTAGTTCGTCCAGGCTATAGCGGCGGAGAAAACGGCCCACGCCGGTGACTCTTGGATCTTGCGCAATCTTGAAACAAGGTCCCTCGCGCTGGTTAAGAATTCGAAGTCTTTCCTTCAAGTGATCGGCGTCGCTCACCATGGTGCGGAATTTGTAGCAGCAGAATCGCTGTCCTTTTCTACCCACCCGTAGGGCGCGGTAGATGAGTGGGCCCGATGAATCGAGCTTTATGAGCAATGCGATGAGGGCCAACACCGGGAATAAGAACAGGAGAGCCACGCTGGCCAACAGCACGTCGAACGTGCGTTTGGCGGAGAGAGCGAATTGCGGCAGCGGCTCTTCGTGCAAAGAAATCATAGGAATTCGCTCGAACCATTCGATCCTTGGGTGTCCCGCCTCTGAACCGAAGAGTTCGGGAACGAGGCGCACGTCGAGATGGTGTTCGCGAGCTTGCTGGATTACCCGGCGTGCCTGGTCCGGCTGATGGCTGATGGTCAGAATGATTTCGTCAATGAATTCCGTCGGCTATTCGCCCGAGCACGGCGTCCGCGTATTCGCAGTCATCATCCACGAAACCCTTTACCACGCGTCCAATATGAGGATTGTGTTCGAAATATTCAGCTAGTTTGCGCGCGTGAGCGTCCGCCCCCACAATCAGCACTCGGCGCAGTCCCTGGCCTCTTTCCAATTTCTTGGAGGATAGATGCCGCTGCCAGAAGCGTGAACCTGTGAGGCCCAGAAGACTAAGAACAAAGCTGCACACTAAGCTCGCCTTGGAAGCCGACCCACTCGAGGAAATATGAGTTGCTGCTGCGGTCAGTAAGGTCGCGAACGAGACTGCTTTGGCCAATGCGCGCACTTCTTCGTGAATCGCGAGTCCACTTTCCTGATAGGTTCCTTCTGTGTAAGCCAGCAATGTAACCAGGGATGCGTAGAGAAAGGCGAAACCCAAAAAGAAGTGACACTCTGCCGGGGTCCGAAACTTCACCATTTCCGGAAGGTTCAAATGCAGGAAGGAATATGCGTGCACACGGAAGTGGGTTGCGCCCACAAAAACGAGCCCAACCAGCACGAAGTCGGAAGCGACTGCACGCCATAAGTTCCATTGCCCGGCGGCCGCCCTTGGTCGTGGTATGAGAATCTCGGAAACCGCCCGGAAAAAGCTCTGTTTGATTTCCACCGAAGCTTTGTCCGGCGTTCCTCCTGGCTCGGCCTTGAGTTCTACTGATTGCGGCCTTTTTTTGGGGACTGCACGCAGTCCCGACATGCCCGGGACCAGCCGCGTCATCCCGCCGGTGGGGGTGGTTTCAGTTTGCTTTTCCTTGAGAGCTGACACGGTGTTCTAGATGGGTTCCAGTTCGTAGCCTTCGATTTCAATGGCAACGGCGCGCCGGATCGATTCGATCGAAATTACCAGGCGGCGCTCTTCGCTTTGCGCGAGGACTCCCTCGAGCCCCTGCAAGCACCCCCCCTGGATGCGTACGCGCTGGCCAACGCTTAGAAAGGGATGGAGGGAGCAAGGGACCTTCCGCGCCAACAGCAACTGCAAGTGCTCTATCTGATTCTGTGGGACAGCGAGTGCTTGTCCCTGAAAATTCACGAAACTGACAACACCCGCTGTACCGAGTACCCGGAAGCGAGCAGCCTGCGAGTGGTCGGTATGCACAAATGCATAGCCGGGGAACAGAGGCACGCGAATTTGTTTGTGCCGGTCGCTCCAGGGGTGAATTTCGGTGCGCAAGGGCAGGAAGGTCTCAATGCTCTTGTCTTGTAATTGCTGCGCAGCCTTCTTTTCGAAGCGGTAGCGAATATGAATTGCATACCAGGAAAAGGAGTCGTTCCGGGGGGCCGAAGACTGCTCGAATAGCGTCATCACTATATTCCTTTGTTCTCCGAGCACGGCTCCGCTAATTGAGTCCCAAGACCGATTTCTGCCTTGTTTTGCACAGTCGTCGCTCAACTGCTAGTACATCTCCGGAACTTTGGGGTCCGGTCTCTACAACTTCCGATAAAGGCGCTCGGGGATGGGAAACGTGCGCTCGTTTAGCACCGTCCCCAGCAGACGCGCATTGGCCGTCTGCAGCATCTCTTTGACATTTCGTGCCGCGATTCGGCGTGTGCTGTGAGCCTGCAACACCAGGATCACTCCATCACAAAGTGACCCGAGCAAGGTAGCTTCCCGATAAAGTCCCACGGGGGGTGCATGAATCACAGCGTACTCGTACTGCCGGCCTAGTTCGCTCAATCGGCCACCTAGCCATGCGGGTGAAAACATCAGTTTCTTATCAGGGACAAAGTTCTCTGCCGGAATGAACCGGAGGTTCCCGCGTGTGGCGTTTGCACCGCTCCGAACCCACTCGGAGTCATTGGCGCTGGCGATATCGTCGCCTGAGCAGTCCCCCAAAAGCTCACGCAGTACGGACGAACGCAAGTTTGCCTCGACCAGGCATACGTGTCCCGGGACTTGCGCTGCGAGGTATTGCGCTACTCGCACGCACACGGCACCCACGCCAGCGGTCTGGTCAATTCCGCTAAACACTACTTGCCCCGCCGGCCTGGGCCATCCTGGAAAGAAAACCCGTTGCACGAGTCCACGTATCTGCTCGTGGGCGAAGATTCCCGGATCCCATCGCGCGTTTGTGCTGACAAGATCGAGTTTGCGCTCCGCGGATCGGCCCTCCGAGATCGTTACCACCACGGGTGGTTGCAGGACCTCGACAGTGGAGCTCATGGCCTGTTCCTCATGCCAGTCGGCGTTGTGTCCGCAGCGCCCGATAGCAGGCTGTTATGCTTCTTCCCGTCAGGCCATTGCCAATTCATGCCACCTCCCGCGGAAGCGACGCGAGCACCGGAGTGCGGAGACAGGCCACGACCTCTTCGGGGGTGCGAAAAGCTGGATCCAGGTAATCACGGGCAAAACTCACGCCCGTGCTCAGCAATCCGGCCAGCACCACACCCGCCAATGCGACAGTCAGGAGGGAGTGTTTCGGCAGTGCGGGAACGGTGGGCGGTTCCGCGACGATGACGTTCAGAATGCCGCGCTCATCCAAAGCATCGCCAATTCTGGCCTCCTCCCGCTTGCGTACGTAAAGCAGGTAATTCTCCTCGGCTGCTTTCATCGTACGGAGCAGGTCCTGCTGGGTGATCGCGTCCTGGCCCGATTGGCGCGCCTGCCGCCGCGAGTGCGCGAGTTGCCTTTCATCGAGGGCAGCGCGGGCACGCAACCCGCTCAGCTCCACGCTTGCCTTCTCCGTTTCTTGTCTTACCCATTCGTGATTAAGATCTTTTTCCGTGGTTTCTTCACGCGTAGGGGTGAGCCTCTCGGCTGCTATGCTTTGCCGGGTTTCGGCAATCTGCTGCTCCACTTCCTGCACCAGCCGATACGACGGCTCGTACTTCGTCAGCAGGCCGGTGCGGTTCAGTTGCAGCTCGAGCAGTTTGGACTTCAGCTTTTCCAGCAGTTGCGGATTATCAGCAATGCGAACCTGGGTGGTGGTCCGCTCGGGGATGGAGGGCATGTCCGCCTGCAACGTTCGCATCCTGTGCTCGGTCTCCGCGATCGCTAGACGAAGTTGAAGGCTGTTCACCTCGGCCTCACTTAGCTTCTGCAGCGCGATATCACGTTCCAAAGCCGCTGAGACAACACCTTGGTCGCGAGTGAAATCCAATAGCTGGAACTCTGCTTCCTGCAAGCGACGCCCGTAATCTACCGTCTGCTGCTCAAAAAACTTGAACTCGCCCGATGGCCGATGCACCTCAGTATGTTTCTCCACATACGCTACGGCCAGGTTGTTCAGCACCCGCGCGGCAAGGGCCGGATCACCGGAGTCATAACTCACGGCAATCAAATTTGTTTTACGGATGGGCTCTGCTTTCAGATGGCGGCCCATGCCTCGCACGGCATGCGCAACCCGAACATTTTGGTCGTCGCGCTGAAAGATATGGAATGAAGTGTTTTCCGCCAAGCCGGTCGCTTCGACTACCTTGCGGAGCATTTCCTCGTCGCGCAACAACTCGACTTCAGAGTTCAATTCTTCTTCGGTAATGTCGTTCCGTTGAAACTCGGTGGGAGCATTAGCCTGGGGAGTCATGAGCGGATCAGCGCGTCCGCGTCGTACCAGCACTTTCATGTGCGCCTGATAACCAGGCGCGAACATGGTGTAGAGCATAACTGATAAGAAAACTGCCAGGAAGCAACCAAAAAACACACCGCGTTGCCTGAAAACGATTGAAAAGACGTCACGAAGTGTAGGGGACAGGCCTTCGAAATATCTCCGATCGACAGAATCCTCTTCCATATGAGCCCAGGCCGAAGGTCAGGTGAACCAATGTGGCGCAGGGCCTAGGAGCGTTTTGCAGATGCGACTGCTAACAACTGAACTACCCCGGAGGCTCAAACCTTGCATCACGCGCAAAACTCTTCGGCCCTGCATTGTGACGTCACTGTATTTTCTTGACGAACTTTCAGGTCACTGTCACCTCCCATTAAAAATCAGAATTGCGCCCCGTTGAGGTACATTCCGAGACTCGGTCGCGGAGCAAAGCGGCGGAGCTTTGAGACAGTGCTCTCAGGCACGTACAACATGTCGCCCGGCCGCAAATGTGGATCTTCATTCAAATCATGAGAGCTCAGCATTTTTTTCAAATTAAGCACGCGTGCTTCCACTAGATCGTTGGTAACTCGCCGGAAAAGCACCACTTGCGAGTGCCGCGCATCCTGCGTAAAGCCGCCGGCAATGGCCACCGCCTCGGTCGCCGTCATGTCCGCGCGGAGCTCGTACTTTCCCGGCCGGGAGACCTGGCCGGCGGCAATAAAAAATGACGATGGTCACTTCCGGATCGTGCAACATGGGCGCATAGGCATCGCGTAATGAAGCTTGCAGTTCCGGCAGAGTCTGGCCCTCGGCGTATATATTTCCCAATCCCTTCAGGCCGACAAAACCATCGGGTTGCACGCTGATCGTTTGGTTGAACTCAGGAGAAAATGTGAAATCGATTTCCAGCTGATCGCTCTTGTGTAGCCGATAGAGTGGACGGCGCTCCCCTCCGAAAGCAGGATTTCCCGTTCCGTCCACTCCACCGGGTTTTGTGGTTGCCGTCCCAGGTTTCCCCAAGCCGTCCCAGGGACCCACCTGGGACCTTGTTGCCGGCGTACCCAAAGCGCCTGCGGCGGCTTGGGTTCCAGGCACGCGTCCAACGGCCAGTTCCGGCCTTTCTTCCTGGGCCACGGCAACCATCAACAGCTGCTGCAGGATCAGCCCAGCAGCCACGACCATGGAAATTGTGAGGAAGCGCTTCATTTCTGGCCCGTCTTGCAAAACTTGTGTCGGTAGTTTCTGCTTTAAATTTCATCTTGAAAGGTACCGGGCTATCTTTCAGCAGGCAAGACATGGGAAGTGTTGTCTACCGGAGTGGGCAAGCTTTCCGGGGTCTTGGCGAACGCCTTCCCTGCTCGCGGCAGTCCGCGGGGGTCGCAGCAAGCCTTTTCAGCCAGCGATGAACCTCTTCCCGAAATGATATGGCGTCTACTCGTGGGCAATGCGCGAAGGTTGACTTGAAAAAGAATGTCTTTTCTGCTAGTGGTAGCGGGTAAGCGCTCGCGAAACTTGGAACGCGCTGATTCTTTGGATTTTGTTTTTCTAGCACATACTGCCGCCTCCCCTTTTGTGCTCTCGGTCTCAGATTTTTGCACACGAACTTCATCTCATTCCGATTCGGGAACCGTCACGAAACTGGGTGACCGCTGTACATGAGCCGGCGGCTGCCTGTGGATAGAATGGATTAATTCATTTTTCATACAGAGGTGTTATGAGTTTGTTATCCGCCGCCACTCCGGATAGCATTGCTGTCCTAGTCGCCGATTCCACTCAGATGCAGTCCCAGTTGTTGACCAGTGCTCTGCGCCGGCACCCGGAGTTCAACGTGGTCTCCTGCGCCATGGAATCGGAAGCCATTCTCACCACCATCCAATCCTTTCCAGTACAGGTCATTCTCATGACCGCTGACCACCATCATGGCGGTGTTGCGGACATGGGCACGGTTCGCCGCGTCCACCTCGCGCACCCCGAAATACAGAAAATACTTCTGGTCGAGGCTTACGACTGCGATTTGGTGGTAAACGCGTTTCGCTCCGGCGCACGCGGAGTCTTCTGCTACACGCATGCGCCGTTCCGCACGTTGTGCAAGTGCATTACGCGCGTCCGCGTGGGCCAGATCTGGGCCAACACGCAGCAGCTTCAATATTTGATTGATGTCGTGACTCAGGTGCCATCGCTTCGAGTGGTAAGCGCCAAAGGAGTTCAGCTGCTTACGGCGCGGCAAGAGCAGGTCGTAGCTCTGGTAGCAGAGGGCCTAAGCAACCGCGAAGTTGCCCACGAGCTCCGGCTCAGCGAACATACAGTGAAGAAATATCTTTACCGGATCTTTGAGAAGTTGGGGATATCTACGCGAGTCGAGCTGGTGCTCTACGCGGTTGCGCATGGCGATACGCGGCAGGCGGAATGGCTGCCGGGGACGTGATTGACCCGGATCAATAACTAAGGCTGAAGACAGACACTAACCCAGAATCAAATGTGCTACAAAAA
>QIAS01000070.1:0-19204 GCA_003225615.1 Acidobacteriota bacterium
CAATGTGCCGGTGCGATCCACTAGGCTTTGCGTGTCAAAACCATCCATTACGAAAGCAAATTGGCCGTTCAGACTGGCGTTGGAGAACGATGTGCTCTGTTGCAGGTCAGCAGTTCCGTCCTCTTGCTTCGACGTATCATTCACCAGGAAAAAAACGCGTGATGGGTTCACCATCCAGAAAACGTCCTGGATAGTAATTCCATTTTGCAGATTCAATGTCACAGCCGCGCGGCCGATTGAGCTCATAGTATAGGTGCCGCTCAAGCCCACATTGGTGGTCTGGTTGCCATCCTGTACGGCATCATAATTTCCAGTGGAGATGGTGCCGCTGCCGGCAGTAAAAACTCCGGCGCTGCGCGCCCCGCCGACGCCGTCTAGAGCTGTGTCCCCCACGCTGCCAAACGCAAAGGAGCCGGTCAATGACGCAGCTGAGAATGGCCCAGCACTTTGTTTTTCGGCACGTCCCAAAGCCAGAACGCCGGGATCGGTTTGCAACAGTCTCATAGTGCTTGCGTTCACAATGTAATAGGCGAAATTAGACGTGATTCCGTTGCTATTGCTTAGAACCAGCGTTCCCCGGCCGTTTGCCGCTGGAGCATTCACACTGCCGCTGAGTGTGGGCGAAGTCAGCCCTGTGCTCGCCAGCACATCCTCGTTACCGGTAATGCTGCCCGCGTTAATCGTCATCGCGCCGACATTCGCCGTCGAATCCTGAGCGTGGACACGGAAGACAAACGTCCCACTCGGAGTGGTAAATGCGGTTGTGTCCTGTTTTTCCGCTGATCCGCCGCCGGTTGCGAAGCCGTCGGTCTCAATCAGGTAGAGCTGGGAACCGTTCAGCAGGCTCACGCCGAATTGAACAATATTGATGTTGCCCGTGCCGTCATTATGCAGGCTGTAATTTCCGGTGATCGCGTTGGAAGCGAAGGCGCCGCTTTGGGAAAAATCGTCGGTGCCGCTGGTGATATGCCCGTTGCCATCCGCCGTGAAAACGCCTGCCTCGGAATAAGCAACGAAACTGCCGCCCCCGGAAGGGGTCGCGGTGCCTGACAGGGAGTAGGCGTACTGCCCGTTGAGGCTGGCATTGCTGAAGTTTCCTGTGACGGGTGGGTTGCGAGGAGTGCTGCCTCCACCGCACGCGAACGAAAACAGAAGCAATATCAGTCCCGTGCACAGCAGCGCCTTGTTCCCGGCGGGCGATAGGCGGAGGAATTGCGTTAACTGGGACGAACGGTTCCTATGGTTCACAGCAGACTCCCGTTAAATGGTTGGACTTTTAGTTTTTCTAACACATTAGAGTAAGGAAAGTTCCGCGAAGTGAGACGGTCAAACAGCCCGCCTGGAACGAAAGTAACGTTTGTTATGTGATAGGACATCGCTTGCAGGGTACCGGTGCTCAGCTTGCGGTTTCCTGCTTGCGGGCATTTCCTGAACTCTGGCCGTTAGCCCGAAAGAAGTCGTCTCGGTATTTAGCGTCGCGGAAAGCCTCCGTGCCACCAGGCCTGGTGGTTGAGAGAGCGCCGGCGAGGTTGCCGCTGGCCAGGCAAGCCGGAAGATCACCTCCGCGCACGTACTGATGGAGAAAGCCGGCGTTGAAGCTGTCTCCCGCGCCCACCGCATCCATGGGAGCCACCTTGGCCGCTGCTGCGGTAAAGCGCTGTGGGCCCTGCTGCGCGAGAGCCCCCTGGGCTCCCAGTTTGACCACAACGATCGGGACCCGGCTCGCCAGCTTCGCGATCGCGGCCTCCAAATTTTCGGTACTGGTTATTCGAGTAGCCTCGCGCACGTTGGGCAAAAAGACATCCACGTATCGAAGGGCTTCTTGCAAACCGCCCTCCCAGCGGTCATCAGGATCGTCATTGGTATCGAGAGAAATCGTCAGGCCGGACGCCTTCAGCTTCTGAAACAGTTCGATAACCCGAGGTTGCAACCCTCGCTGCAGGTAGAACG
The DNA here is from genome assembly GCA_003225615.1 of Acidobacteriota bacterium. GTDB lineage: Bacteria > Acidobacteriota > Terriglobia > Terriglobales > Acidobacteriaceae > QIAS01. The sequence continues at coordinate 1,951 of QIAS01000070.1, forward strand.
AAGAAAAATGAAAGTGTCGCGAGGAGGAGAGATATTCAAAATCTAGGTCGTCGAAATTTATTTCGAACGTAGTTCCCGCATAGGTAACCATGTTGCGCCAACTGGGACGCTGTAGCACAAGAGTAAGGCCGGTCTTGGTGGGGCCGGGCACACGCCGCAGCTTGGAGACGTCGACGTTGCCCGCTGCCAGCCGATCCAGGGCGATTTGGCCAAGTTGATCATCGCCGATCCGCGAGATGAATCCTACACGGCTACCCAGCGCGGCAAGGTTGTGAGCCACGATGGTAGAGGATCCCCCTAGCGTCAGCATCATTCCTTCGGCAAGCAGTTCGCGCTCCGGAGGAAGTTCATCCGGCAGCCCGTAGAAGATCAGATCAAGGTTCAGTTCTCCTGCAATCGTAACGTCGAATCGGGGCATGATTTGTTTGCCAAATATGTAGCGAGAAAAGGCAGAGTGCGTGAATCCCAAATTATAACGGGGTATCTCGAAAGGCCGAGCAGGAGGCAAAAAAGCATGCAGGCGGATCGCGATTTATCCTTCGGTAACTTCCACGCGTTGACGCCGAAGAGCTGCAGGGTTTTTTACGTTAATTCTAGCTCTTGCCGAACCCGCTATTCGATAACCCAGCAGCAGGGCCAGCACCGCCGCGTACTGCAGCGGCTTACGGAGATCCGCTTTTACCAGCCAGATATAGTGGGTCACGCCCGCTGCGGCGCTGACGTAAATCAGCCGGTGCAGCAGGTTCCACCGCCGCCCGCCCAGGCGGCGAATCCATCCTGATGTGGAAGTAATTGCCAACGGAATCAGCAATATGAATCCTGTAAACCCGGCAGTAATGAAGCGCCGCTTGGCCACGTCCGCCAGCATTTCATGCACATCAAAGAACTTGTCCAGCCAGATATACGTAAGGAAATGAAGGCTGGCATAGAAAAACGCGAAAAGGCCGAACATGCGGCGGAAACGAATCATCCAGAGCTGCCCACTGAGCTTGCGCAAAGGCGTAATTGCCAGCGTGACCAGGAGAAAAATTAGTATCCAGTCACCGGTGGAGTGGGTAATGACCTCAATAGGATTCGCGCCCAGATGGTGCGTGTAACCCTTCCAGCCGAGTCTGGCTACTGGCAGCAGACAGGCAAGAAAGACCAGGACTTTGATCCAGCGCAATGACTTCACAGAGGGATTCAAAAATCCTTCCTCAAATCCATGCCGGCGTACAGACTGGCCACCTGCTCGGCATATCCATTGAACATCAACGTCGGCCGCTTGGAGAATTCACCCAGCCGCCGCTCTCGGGCCTGGCTCCAGCGCGGATGGTCAACGTTGGGATTCACGTTGGAGTAGAAGCCATACTCGCTCGGGGCCGCTTTATTCCAGGTATTTACTGGCTGCTTGTCGGTAAAGCGAATTTTCACAATGGCCTTGGCGCTCTTGAAACCGTACTTCCACGGTATCACGATGCGCAGCGGTGCCCCGTCCTGATTGGCCAGAACCTCGCCATACATTCCAAAGCAAAGCAGTGCGAGCGGGTGCATGGCCTCATCCATGCGCAGCCCTTCTACGTAGGGCCATTCGAGTACTGCCACTTTTTGTCCAGGCATCTGCTTGGGATCATAGATAGTGGTGAACTCGACAAACTTCGCTTTGGTGAGTGGCTCGGCCTTGTTGATCAGAACGCTCAGAGGAAAGCCAATCCAGGGCACCACGATCGACCAGCCTTCAACGCAGCGGTGCCGGTAAATGCGTTCTTCGGGAGCAGCCAGCTTGATGATGCTGTCGACGTCGAGAGTCTGTTTATTCTTTACCAGTCCCTCGATCGTTACCGCCCAGGGACGAGTCTTGAAGTCTTTAGCCAGTCCGGCAGGCTCGTACTTGTCGGTCGAGAATTCGTAATAGTTGTTGTAGTTTGTGACGTCCTTGAACGGCGTGATCGTTTCGGACGTACTGAATGAACTTTTCCGCACGTTATCAATTTTTGCCTTGGCTTCGGCCACAGTGGGCGGAGAAGCAATCCTTCGCAGGCTCAGGCCCGTGGCTGCTGCTGCTCCGGCCACTGCCGCACCCACAAGGAATTTCCGGCGGTTCACATAGAGCTGCTTTGGAGTGACTTCTGAGGACGCAATATCGGTCGGCTTCTTAATGAGCATGAAATGAATCCTCTTCGAGAGTACCGATCCACTCTATCGATTAGATGCAAAGCCATCCCGCGTTCTTTGTAGATAGGACGCGGCCAGCACGTAAAAGTTTCATTTTTGCCGCTCAGCGGGAGTTAAGTCCAGGTTCTGCTTTGGCTTGCAGCTCTCGGCTAGTGTCTTTAGGAACCATCACCACGCAGCACTTCACGTACCTTGCGGGACAGTGTCTGGAGGGTGAAGGGCTTCTGCAGAAATGCGGTGCCGGTTTCGAGCACTCCCTGGTGCACGATGGCGTCCTCAGTGTAGCCGGAAAGATAGAGAACCTTGGTTTCAGGCCGGACCTGCATAAGTCGTTTCGCGAGCTCGCGGCCGCTGATCCCGGGCATGACAACATCGGTAATCATCATGTGAATGGGGCCGTTGTGGCTCTCTGCGATTTTCAGGCCCTCTTCACCGTTTTCAGCTTCCATGACGGTGTAGCCCTTGGATTCCAGAGTCTCGCGAACCAGCTGGCGCACTGATTCCTCGTCTTCGACCAGCAGCACAGTTTCCGAGCCGCCGGTTTCCGTGCTGGCGGTCTTCGCAGGCCCAATGGTGTCGGCCGCGTCTTCCACTTGTGGAAGATAAATGCGGAAGGTTGTGCCCTGGCCCACTTCGCTTTGCGCGAATACGTATCCGCCACTTTGCTTCACGATGCCATAAACGGTGGACAAGCCCAGCCCTGTACCCTTTCCTTTCTCCTTGGTTGTGAAGAACGGCTCGAAAATGCGCGATTGAGTTTCCTTATCCATTCCCAAGCCTGTGTCGGTAACCGAGATCAAGACATAGGAACCCGGATGGATGAATGTGTGCTCCCGCCGCAGGGCGCCATCCAAGGTCACATTCGCGGTATGTATTGTGATCTTTCCGCCGTCTGGCATCGCATCTTTTGCATTCACCACCAGGTTCATGATGACCTGTTCGAGCTGACCAGCGTCCGCCCGTGTCCGTCCCAGACCAGTGGACAGCTTGGTTGTGAGCTCGATGTTCTCGCCGATTAAAGGACGGAGCAGCCGCTCCATATCAGAAACAATGGCATTTACGTCCACTACTTTCAGTTCCAGCAACTGCTTGCGACTAAACGCCAGCAATTGCCGGGTGAGCGTGGTGGCGCGGTCGGCTGCCTGCTGCACCGCCAGCGCTTTCTGATACATAGTAGAGGTGGGCTCCATCTGCTCCAGCAATACTTCTGTATAGCCGCCAATCACCATGAGGAGATTATTGAAATCGTGCGCCACCCCGCCGGCCAGGCGTCCCACAGCTTCCATCTTCTGTGCCTGGCGGAACTGATCTTCCAGCACCCGCCGTTCCGTGACGTCTTCGGCAATGATCTCCAGGACCTCCTCAGGTTCGGCGATGCCGGTAACCGCGCGCCCGCTTAGCCGCACTGTGATCGGGCTGCCATCTTTGCGTCTCCACTGCACTTCGATGCTATCCAGCCGTCCATTGCGCCGGAATTCCTTCATTAGCCGGGACTGTTCCTCGGGATTAAGAAAAATGTCTTTTTTGGGGTCGAGCGCGAGCACCTCTTCGGCGGAATCGTATGCCAACATGCTAATCAACGCAGGGTTGACATCCAGAAATTTGCCTTCCACGCTGGAGCGGTAAAGCCCATACACAGCACTCTGCACCAAAGATCGATATCGAGCTTCTGACCGGCGCAGGGCTTCTTCATTACCTTTGTGTTCGATGGCGCTGGCTAATTGCTGAGACACGAAGGTAAGTATGTCTCGATCCCGTTCTCCGAAACGGACGTTATCGGTGTAACTCTGAACCACCAGTACGCCGAAAGTATTGCTCGCAATCTTCAGTGGCACACCCATCCAGTCGACGGAGGGGGCTCCGATAAGTGTCACTTCGCCGCGTAGCACAAGTTCATCAAATACACGCGGAGTGGCCAGTAACGGCTCGCCGGTGCGCAGCACGTATTCCGTCAGGCCCCGGCCGAGCTTCTTGGGCGCCGGAGTTGGATCTTCTTCGTCCACAAAGTAAGGAAAGCTGAGGAGTTGCGTGACAGGATCGTAAAGTGCGATGTAAAAATTCCGTGCGTTCATCAGCTCGCCGACAATGTTGTGCATGGCTGCATAAAACTGCTGTAGGTCTTCGGCTGAGCTGGTTCGTTCTGCAATGCGGTACAGCGCTGAACTGAGGGCTTCGGCGCGTTTTTGGTCGGAGATGTCGCGATAAAGCGCGTAAATCGCTGCTTGCCTGCCACCGATGATCACCGGCGCGGTGGAGATGCACACGTCCACTTGCGTGCCATCTTTGCGCTGCCGCTTGGTCTCGAGGGTTACTTTCTCCCCTTTTGCGAGCGTCTCACCAATCCAGCAAGTCTCGGCGCTTCGATCGGGGGGCACAATTAGCTCATCAATGCGCTTGCCCAAAGCCTCTTCCGGGCTGTACCCAAACACTCGTGTGAATTCGGCATTAATACGGGTAACCCGGTAGCGCGGGTCGAGAATGCTGAGCGCCTCGGGAGTGCATTCCACCAATTGCTCGAGGAACGCTTGTTGTACTTCACGGGATTCTTCGTTCCAGTTGGCGGAGATGCTTTCCGGGGGACTGCTTAGCTCTGTGCCCGGATCCAGCAATGTGGGCGGCGAACCCTGCTGCAAGGCTTGCTTCAGCAACTTCGCGCGCACCAAGTCCGTAGACTTTGGACCGCGGGTGATCTTCTCACCCATGCAGGATTTCCTCCCGGAGGGCCTTAAATAGAGCTATCTCGGATGTTAGTTCGCAAGCTGGTGACTCGAAAGTTACGGAGGTAATTCTGCAAATGGGAAAAACGCGTGTAAATCGAGCTACTTACCCGAGGTGTCGGAGACCCCTGTCGCGGACAGCATTTCGCAGACCCGCTGCATGGCGCTGCGCTGCTCCGGGTTAATCGTCAGAAATTCGAAACCGTAGTGCAAGCCCCGCCGGTAGCGAACTATGGCCCGCAATTTCAGCGGATAGGAGCTCAGCGGCAGTTGAAACTCCATGGAAACGACCTCGCCCGGCTCCAGGTCTCCCGTCAGCGTGCCGCCAATGCCATCCTCTCCGAATTCCGTCGAGCGCCCCCAAAAGTGACTTTGCCCCGCCTCCCGGAAGACGCTTACTGACAGGCGTATGTCCAGCAAATAGCGCCGGTAACGCCGCTTGTTCCGGGAAGGAAGGGCAGGATCCGGATCGGCTTTGCTCGGGTCTTTCGTCATCAGTGCGTAATCCCGGGTGCGCTAGTTCCCGTGCAGGGAATAACCCGGCTCGAGCGGGAGCTTGCCACCAATTTTAACCACGGCGATTCCGCTGGTAATCGAGTAGACATCGACTAGGCCCACTGCTCCGGGAGTTGATTCCACTTTCTTAACCAGAGCGTCATCAGAGTTGACCACTACAATGGCAGCGCGATTTACGTGTTCGTGATTTACCCCTGCAACCAGGGCGTTCACCGCATTAGGTGACATTCCATAGACTTTGTCTACCACGATCTTCGCATCGGGTGAGGCCGGCTCGCGGATCACTAGCGTTATCGGTTTGCCGTTGGGCCAGTGGCTGATCTGCGCCTTGCAAACCTTAACCAGCTCGGCCATGGTGATCGTGGCCACCGGCGTTGATTTGTTGGATACAAGGGCGATGTCCTTGGACCAGGCACACGGAACCCAGCTCAGGAGCACTAGACCAAGCGCAAGCACACTTCGATTGGGCACCGGATTGCCCCCCTGGCACCGCGCAGTCTATCGTTGATTCTCTTGTAAGTTATATAAATGCTCAACGGCACGCGAGACGGTGTACCAATTGAGTAACAGTAATTTATTGCACTAGTCCCTAGATGAGACAGCCCTGATTTCTGCAACTTTCTTTCGCCGCCACACGTAACCTAAAATGGCGTCGTCATTTTCAGGAGGTCTCTCATGTTCTGTAATCAGTGTGGGACCCAGGTCCGGCCGGGCGATAGCGTATGTCCGAAATGCGGCAAAGCGGCTAACTGGCCTGCTACTGGATTCGCTCAGACCCGGCTCGAGCGCCACCTGCACACGCTGGCAATTTTGTGGATGGTAGTGGGCGCGCTATTTCTTATTCCGTCCGTCGTGCTGATGGTTCTCGGCAGCGTGGTTCATGTCGCTGTGCCTGGCACTGAGCAGTTGGCCAGAACTCTCGGACCCGTCGTGTTATACCTGCTGGGCTCGAGTCTGTTGATAGTGGCTGCAGGTGGAATCTGTGTGGGCTGGGGACTCATGCAACATCGGCCCTGGGCGCGCGTCACCGCCCTTATTTTGGGTGTCCTCGCTTTGTTTCATCCGCCATTTGGCACAGCACTGGGAATTTACACCCTCTGGGTCCTGTTCGGCGATGATCAGGGAGTGCAATACCGCAGCATGGCGCGAGCGGCCTAGACAGTCAGGCTATTTCCCTAATCCATAAAGCTTCACCGCGTTTTCGCGCAGCACCATGCGCGCCAGTTCGACTGCGCGTTCGCGGGTGATCTCTCCATCGTTGACCATGCCGCTCAGCGCGAGTGCCAAGGCCTCCCGGCCACGGGTTGCTGCCACGAAGCCGCTCTCTTCCCAGTCTGATTCCGCGCTGCCCGGCGACAAATCCGTGCCGAAAAGAATTTTTTCCGGATACCACTCCAGCCAGTCTCGTATAACTCCACTCAGTACTCGAGTGGAAATCAGAGAATCCTGTTCGGAGAAGTCGGCATAAACGTTTGGCTTGCCCATGAGTACGGCAGCCACCTTGGTGTAGGGCCCTGCGCCTCCGTGTACAAGGACGAAATTCGTTTTGCGCAACGACGCGTCATTCAACAGCGAATCCAGCATGCTCGGGTTCGAGCCGGCGATATCAAAGTAGCTGCCACAGCCGGTTCCCGTGTGGAAATGCACTGCCAGGCCCAATTTGCCCGCTTCCTGGGCAATGGCGTGAAGCAGGTAATCCTGCACCTTGGTATATTCCGCCTTGCTCGGCGTACCTCCTTTGACATAGCGAGCAAAGATGGGCCGGGCTTCGTCTTCCTGCGAATTGCCGAAGTTCAACGAGCGCAGGTAGGCCGCTTCAAACTTGATTGCCACCGCCCCGGCTTTCTTCTGACGCTCCAACGTCGGCGTGATTATCTTCTCCACGTAGTTGTCCAATATGGCAGGCATTGCCGCCACATTCTGATCCCTCATGTAGCGCTTCAGCAGCATTTCTTCGCGTTGGTAGAAGGCTTGGCGGTCAGGGGTGTCCTCCATGGCCTGGTTCTTCAAGGGGAATAGTAGTGCGTCATCAAAAGGAACCCACAAGAATCGCGGTGGGTTCAAACCACGTCCCATGGCCACGCGGTTGGCCAGCATGTATTCGATGCCGAGCTTGTCGAGCACCCAGTTGGGATAGTTATCGCCCTGCTCGCCAGCTACGCGCTGCTTGGTCTCAATCAGTTCGCGAATGTGTGCGGGATCCCGGTCGCTGTATTTGTAGCCGTAGAGTTTCTGCCAGGCTTGTAGGTAGAGCGGATTTTCTACCCGAGCCATCAGCGGATCCGGAGAAGGTTCCAGCAAATAACAAGGCAAAGCATCATAGTCGTCGTCTTTCTCACCCGCGCTCACGACTTTTGGTATGTGCGTGTGGTTGTCCACGGCTTTGATTTTGTTGATTTCCTCCAGCAGAGACGCGTCAGGAGAATTTTGCGCCCACCCAACAGATGCCAGCATCCCAAGCATCACTGAAATCGAAATAAACTTTCGCATTGCGGCCTCCACATTTCTTGATGTGCACGCTTCTCCAATTCCCGCGCCGCATCGTAAATTGATCACCCTAAATCGACAATCACAAAAAATCCCGTTCCTTACGACGGTAGCTGAACTGGCGTTCTTTTCCTTGGTTCTAGCTCTGTCAATTTTCTTGACAGTGTCCATCATCGTAGTCAGACTCAGGGTACCCAATTGTCCACAACTATCCCGTATCCGCCCGCAGCGCCGGTTTGCCCGCACACGCTGCCGGACGAACTCGAACAACTTGTTTTTTCTCCAACCCGTAGTTGGACCCGCCGTATTCTTCCCTGGGTGTTAATGGGGCCGCTGCTTCCGCTTGGCGCCGTCCTGCTTGACGGATTTTTCGTGCACCTGCCCGGCGATGCGGTGGGAGTTCCCGCACCAGGAGAGCGGCTGGGCGTTATCCATGTACACACTGCGGCAGGTCACGGCAGCGGCACGTTGCCGCAAGTCATCTCCGCGGCGCGCGACGCCAATCTCTCCTTCTTGGCAGTTACCGACCACAATATTACTGATAACCCAGCGACCCTCGACGATCCTTCCGAGTTCGCGGTGATCGCTGGCAACGAATTGAGCACCTCCAGCGGGCACTTTCTGGCTCTGGGCGTTCCTCCCAATTGGCCGTCCCGCCCTTCTTACGACGCGCGGACGATGTTGGCAGAGGCCCATGCTGCCGGCGGCGTGACTTTTCTTGCCCATCCCTACAGCAAGGATCCATGGAGCGAGTGGGGCGCCTCCGATTTCGATGGCATGGAAATCTGGAATGAGGATGCGGTCTGGCGGCGCAATACCGTGCTCGACCTCCTGATTTCGGCAATCCTTTATCCCGTCAACAACCAGTTGGCCATGCTTCGCCTGGCACGCACCCCCGAGCCCAACCTGGCGAAGTGGGATGAATTGCTGGCGCAGCGCCCGGTGGCCGGCATCTGCGGCGCCGACGCGCATGCCGCCATCCACATGTGGCATGGCATTGTCTGGCGATTCCCGGAATATTTGCCGGTGTTCCGCCTGGCGCGCCAGCATGTGCTGCTGGGGCCGCACCCGCAAGGCGGCGATCCTCGCGTGGCAAGTGCCACGGTTATCCTCGACGCTCTTAAGCGCGGTCATTCTTTTTGTGCGCTGGATGCCATTTATCCCGCAAGTGGTTTTGTGAACGAGATTTCCAGCAGCGTCGTCACCGCTGGATCGGGCGATTTTGCGCCCTGGACCCCAAACGCACACCTCCGCGTGATCGTACCTTCTGGCGCCAGTCTGCCCCGTATCAAGGTCTACCGCGATGGTCACAAGATCGTTGATAAAGAAGCGTGGAGCCTGGACGAACCCCTGCCCGGTCCCGGGTGTTACCGCTCGGAAGTTTATTTGCGTCAACCTGGGCTTACCGGATGGCACCGCTGGACTCTGTGGATTTTTTCTAACCCCATCTACGTCACCGCAAGCTCGCCGGCGGTAATGGCAGCCAGCAATTAACTCCGGACCCACACAATTTGAGAAAATAAGCATCTAACGACGCGTTCATGTTTATTCAGGGATTGACGCGCGCGCCGGCCTTGCTGATCGCCATCGTGCTTTCCCCGCTTGCGGGCAATTGGCTTTTTGCCCAGCCCTCTGCGCGCCCTGGGGCACCGCCTTCGAAGTCAAACCTTTCGGTTCTCGTGGTGGACGAAAACGGCGTCGCCGTGCCCGGAGCCCGCATCTTGCTGCAAGCTTCTGCCCTCCAACTGAGGTGCGAGACCCGTTTTGCGGGCCGATGCCAATTCATAAATCTCGTTCCGGGAAGCTACCAGCTTCGCGTTGAAAAGCCGGGCTTCTATGCGGCGCTCCAGAACACCATTGAGGTAGGCCTGACTTCCAGTGTCGAGGTGCAACTTTTGCATCAGCGTGAGGTTCGCGAGGTGGTGGATGTGGTGGAGTCGCAGCCCGCCATCGATCCGGTGCAGACTTCGTCTCAGGAACAGCTTACTGGCGTGGACATCATTAACATTCCTTACCCGGTGACCCGCGACTATCGCAACGTCCTCAACTTCATTCCCAGCGTCGTAAATGATGTGAATGGCCAGCCGCACGTCGCCGGCGCGGAGACTTACCAGACCCTGGCATGGCTCGATGGCTTTGATGTGACCCAGCCCGCCAATGGGCAATTATTGATACGTGTTTCCACGGACGCCTTCCGCTCGATCAACGTACAAACCAGCCGTTATTCGGCGGAATACGGAAAAGGCTCCGGCGGCATCATCGACATGACCACCGGCATTGGCGATGACCACTTCCGCTTTGCCGCCACTGATTTCATTCCCTCTGTGCAGGACAGGAGAGGAATCACGCTCGACAAACTGACCCCGCGCCTGACCCTATCGGGGCCTATCCGCAAGGGTAGAGTCTGGTTCTTCGATGCAGCCGACGGCGAGTATGACAATATTGTGATTACCGAGCTGCCTCCCGGAGAGGATCGGGATACTTTCTGGCGGGTCGGCAACATCGCCAAAGTGCAAGGCAATCTCTCCTCGCGCAATATTCTCACGACCAGCTTCAATTACAACTTTTCTCACGACGAGAATTCCGGCCTGTCCCCATTCAATCCACAGCAGGCAACCCCGGCGATTCGCGAACCGATCTACCAGACCAGTGTTCGAGATCAGCACTATTTTCCTGGTGGTGAGCTTCTAGAAACCGGCTTTGGCTACAACCGCTATGATCTCGATCAGACACCCCACGGTGCTGAACCGTACTTCGTCTCGCCTGAGACTACTGGCGGGAACTACTACTTCACCGCGCACACGCAGGCCGATCGGTGGCAGGCACTGGGCAACCTCTATTTAGCGCCAAAGAAGTGGTATGGACGTCATGAGTTCAAGCTAGGTGTGGACTTGGACCGACTCGCATATTCCGCGAATTTCCTGCGCCGTCCAATTTTATTTCTGCGAGAAGGCCAAACTCCGCCGCCCAGCGGGGATTGCCTCACCATCCCGCCCTCCCCCTCCCCCTGCTCCCGTTTTTCTATATTTCCCGGGGCACCGGTCTCAGAAAAGCACAACGTCGAACTCAGCGGCTACTTCCTGGATCGCTGGCTGCTCACTGACCGCATGCTCGTCGAAGCAGGCCTTCGCTTCGACTGGGATGAGATTATTCGTCATTCGCTGTTCTCACCGCGGTTGGCTACGACTTACGTTTTGGATAATCGAGGTAATACCAAGCTCTCCGCCGGAGTGGGCCTGTTTTACGACGCGACTCCACTGTTCCTCATCGCCCGCCCGTTGGCAGGCCAACGGGTCGACTACTTCTTTGATGCGAATGGAATTCTTTCAACCGGTCCGCTCACTACCGGGTTCACCCTCAATCCGAGCGCGCTGCAAGCACCTCGTTTTATCAACTGGAGCGCGGGAATCGAGCGCAAGCTGCCGGCGCAGATCTATCTGAAGGCTGAGTTCATGCGGAAACGCGGTGTTCATGAGTTCGTCCACCCTAAATGATTTCGGGCTGCAGAACACGCGCAAGGATCACTATGATTCTTTCCAGATCACGTTGCGGCGCACGTTTCAGAAGGGCCACATCATCATGGTCTCCTACACGAGGTCGCGCGTGCGCTCGAACCAGGTTCTCGATTTCAATGTGGATAACCCCGTCCTCAGCGGCCAGGTTCCCGGACCGTATCCGTGGGACACGCCCAATCGTTTTCTCTCCTGGGGCTTACTGCCGCTCATCAAGGGGTTTGACCTGGGCTACTCGACCGAGCTGCGCGACGGCTTCCCCTTTTACCTGGTCAATGATCAGCAGCAACTCGCACCGCTACCCGGTTCGACCACGGTGCCCGGGTTCCTCCGTTTTCCAACCTTCTTCACACTGAATGTGCATTTGGAGAAGAGGTTCTCTTTCCTCGGCTATCATTGGGCGGTTCGCGGCGGTTTTGACAACATTACCGCTCGCAAGAATCCTGCTGTGGTAAACAATGACGTCAATTCCCCAGAATTTCTGCAATTTGGTGCGTTCACCACCCGCGCCTTCACAGGCCGCGTGCGCTTCCTGGGGCGCAAGAACTAGGGATGTGAGGACGGCCCTCCTTTCGCGTCCCCTAAGCGCAGCCTCTCGGCCGGCAGCGGGAATAGACGCCGCAACTGTGAAGTGCAGACGTTTGCGCATGTATTCGCCAAGTCTTCTCCGGTCCTTTCCCCGGGAATTTATTACCTTGATAAGGCAATAACTCTTCGGATCTCAACCTCCGCTAGTTCCCTAAGTTCAACTATTTCCGTGGATGGAATGTGAAATGCTGTACGAACCATAGCTTTGGCATAACGTCGCTTCGCATAGGTTTTGTCACGCCGTTGCTCCGCAAGGAGGATGACTGATGACGATATCTCGACGAGCTAATGACAATTGGAGAGAAGTATCGAAGGCGGCCAGCCAGGAGCAAGACCCTGAAAAGTTACTGAAACTAGTTCATGAGTTGAATGAAATCCTGGAACGCCAGGAAGAAGCCCGTAGTGAACTACGGCGGAATTTTTGAGCAATTCCGGACTCTCAATTCCACGGCTGCTGCCACGTCAACCTGCGAACCACTCCGCGTCCGGACCCAAGGTGTAGAATATTTGCTGTGTCATGTACGGCGGAAAGTGCTTTTACTCCGATCAGCTACTCGCAATCTCACGTCCGCCAGCTGAATCCCTAATTGCAGTCCTGTCATCTTAGCCTGTGGAGGAAAATCATGGCGCACGAAGTACCTGCTTTGCCGTATGACTACGCAGCCCTGGAGCCTTACATCGACGAAAAAACCATGCACCTGCATCACGACATGCACCATGGTGCTTACGTCAAGAACTTGAACGCGGCGCTGGAGAAATATTCCAACCTGCAATCCAAGAGTCCGGAAGAGTTGCTGCGCGACCTGAATGCCATTCCCGAGGACATTCGCACCGCCGTCCGCAACAATGGTGGCGGACACGTGAACCACACCATGTTTTGGAAGATTATGAAACCCAAGGCTGGAGGCGACCCCAGCGGCCCGATTGCTGAAGCCATCAAGAAAAGCTTCGGCAACTTCAAAGATTTCCAGACCAAGTTCAATGAAGCCGGCACTAAGGTTTTTGGCAGCGGATGGGTTTGGCTGGCGGGCAAGTCCAGCGGCGAAGTGCAGATTCTTACCACTCCGAATCAGGACAATCCGATCTCCCAGGGCTTGTTCCCCATTTTTGGCAACGACGTCTGGGAACATGCCTATTACCTCAAATACAACAATCGCCGCCCCGAATATCTCCAGGCCTGGTGGAACGTCGTGAACTGGGAAGAGATCAACAAGCGATTCGAGGTCTTCAAGGCGCACCACGAGCCCGCGATGGCGCGCTAAATTGCAGTAGAACCATTTCTAGTAGGCTTGTTTTGGGCAATTAAATGGGCCGGCAGCCAAAAAGCGGTGACTTTTCTTGGCTATCGGCCCATTCGATCCTGAATTGGATCGGAGGTGATGTCTATATGGTAATCGCCTCCGCCCAGATGTCAAGGACAACTTAGCCATCTACTCTGGAAAAGCTGCGATTCCGGACCAAATTGGGCCGCTGCACAGCTTCCTCCGACTACCCTGCGTTGACACTAAACCACTCTAACTGTTAACGTTAAGGCTTTTAGAAGCCCTCATTTTCCCGGTTCTATCTGCATCCCATGGACCAGACGCTGCGACAACTAGGCGAATTACTGCTTGGGTCCATCCCCACCATCGTTTTACTCACCGTTCTATACCTGATTTACAAATCAGTCCTGCACAAACCTTTGGAAAGGCTGCTGGCCGAGCGGCGTAGCCGAAGCGAGGGAGCCCTCGAGAAAGCTCGCGCCGATATCGCTGCTGCCGAGGCACGCACGGCAGAATACGAACAGCGTCTCCGGGATGCGCGCCTGGCACTATTCAAAGTGCAGGAAGCGCGCCGCCAAAAGGCTATGCAGCTTCGTGCGGCTGCAGTGGCGGAAGCTCGCACCCGGGCCCAGCAACTGGTTAGCGAAGCCCGTGCCGCCATTGAGCAAGACAAGGTTGCGGCACAGACCGGACTTCAGGCCGAAGCTCTTAAGCTGGCGGCGGAAATCGTCCGCACCGTGCTGCGGCCCGTCACCGCTGCNNNCGCTCCTCGAACTTTCGCCATCGATTCACGCCAGCGTGCGCGTTCGTTAGCGTATTGAGCCTTATCCTTGCCTTCGCAGCGGTTGCCCAGGAGCAGTCTTCCCGGTCGCAAAACGGCAAATCCTCTTCTTCTTCCAATCCTCGCGCAGAACAAAAACAGGAACGTAAGAGTGATCAATCCACAAGCTTGGCCGGCGAACTGGCCAAGGAAACTCGTGACGCTGCCGGCGAGGATGAGAATGCGCAGTTCAAGCAGTCCGGCTCCATCAGGCTGCTGGCGCGGATCACCGGATTGAGCCAGGAACACGCCTATTGGCTGGCCGTGCTGCTGAATTTTGCGGTCGTTGCCGCTGCCATCGTCTGGGCTTCTAAGAAGTATCTGCCTGGCATATTTCGCGAGCGCACCGCCGCCATTCAGAAGGCAATGGAAGAGGCACGCAAGGCGAGTGCCGAGGCCCGCGCGCGCTTGTCGGAAATTGAGGCGCGGCTTTCCCGGCTTGACGTCGAGATTGCAGACATGCGCAGGCAGGCGGAAAAGGAAGCAGCTTCGGAAGAAGCTCGTATTCTCGCTGCTGCAGAGGCCGACAAGCGTAAAGTCATAGCGTCTGCCGAGCAAGAGATCACGGCGGCTGTCAAGCAGGCTCGTCGTGAACTGGCGGCTTACGCGGCTGATCTAGCTATCGCTCACGCCCAAAAGCAGATTCGGGTTGATGCTGAGAGCGATCAGGCCCTGGTTCGCGGCTTTGCCGAGCAGCTTGCCGCTACGAACCCGGGGAAGGACGGCAACTAGCCATGGCGTCCGTTACCAGCACTTACGCGCGCGCCTTTGCGGACGTAGTCTCTGCAAAACGCCTGGATGCCGCCAAAGTTATTCGGGAGCTGAATTCTCTGGTTGCCATTTGGCAGGACCATGCTGAACTTCGGCATGTCTGGGACAATCCCGCCATTGAGGCGGTGCAGAAGCGCCGCTTGCTGGACGCTATGGTTGCGCAGCAGAAGATCTCGCGGCCGGTCCGCAATTTTCTTGCTGTGTTGATTGATCGCCGGCGTGTCTCACTGCTGCCTCAGATTGTTCGCGGTTTCGAGCTTGAAATCAATCAGCGCCTGGGCTTTGCCGAAGCCGAGATCACCAGTGCCCGCGATTTGAGCGACCGCGAAAAGCGCGCGCTCGAGGCTCAACTGCAAAAGCTGCTCGGCAAAAAAATCAAGGCGCAATACGCTCGCGATCGTACCATCCTGGGCGGGGTCGTCGTCAAAGTGGGCAGCACAATTTACGACGGCTCGGTGCTCGGGCAATTGCACAAACTGCGGCAACAGATGGTCGCAAGCAGCTATTAGGGAGCTTTTAGCTATTGGCTCTTAGCCCTTAGCTTCCGGTTCGTTAGACGGAATTGGGACCGAGTCATTACTGCGAGAAGCTGAAAGCTAGGAGCTAAGAGCGTAAGAGCTAAGAGCTGAATTTATGGCACAAATCAAAGCGGACGAAATCACAAAACTAATTCGCGAGCAGATCGAAAACTACGAATCCAAAATCGCCGTAGACGAGGTCGGGACCGTCATCAGCCTGGGCGATGGCATTGCTCGCGTGTACGGGCTCGACAAAGCCATGGCCGGAGAGCTGCTTTCCTTTCCACATGGCCTCGCCGGACTTGCCATGAACTTGGAAGAAGACCAGGTCGGAGTCGTGCTGCTCGGCGATTACACCGAAATCAAGGAAGGCGACGAGGTAAAGCGCACTGGCCGCATTATGAGCGTCCCCGTAGGCGATGCCCTGATCGGTCGCGTGGTGAACTCGCTAGGCCAGCCGATCGACGACAAGGGACCCATCAGCACCGATAAAACCATCCCGCTGGAGCGCTTGGCGCCCGGTGTGATTGATCGCCAGCCGGTACGTGAACCGATGGCCACAGGTTTGAAGGCCATCGACAGCATGATTCCCATCGGCCGTGGCCAGCGCGAGCTCATCATCGGCGATCGTCAGACGGGCAAAACCGCGGTTGCTCTCGACACCATCATCAACAACAAGGGCAACGACCTGATCTGTATTTATTGCGCCGTCGGGCAGAAGCGGTCGTCCATTGCCCAGGTGGTCAAGACCCTCGATGATTATGGCGCTATGGAGTACACCATCGTGGTGGCGGCGTCGGCGTCCGAACCCGCCCCCATGCAGTACATCGCTCCCTACTCGGCCTGCGCCATGGGCGAGCATTTCCGCGACACCGAGCGGCACGCGCTCTGTATTTACGATGATCTCTCCAAGCACGCGGCGTCCTACCGCGAAATCTCGCTGCTGTTGCGGCGCCCCCCAGGCCGAGAAGCCTATCCCGGCGACGTCTTTTACCTCCACTCACGCCTTCTGGAGCGCGCCGCTAAACTGAGCGACCAGAATGGTGGCGGATCGCTGACTGCCTTGCCCATCATTGAAACCCAGGCGGGCGACGTTTCGGCCTACATTCCCACCAACGTCATTTCCATTACTGACGGCCAAATCTACCTGGAGACTGATTTGTTCAACCAGGGGGTGCGCCCGGCAGTCAACGTCGGCCTCTCGGTAAGCCGTGTCGGAGGCAGCGCCCAAATCAAAGCCATGCGCCAGGTCGCCGGAACCTTGAAGCTGGAGTTAGCCCAATACCGTGAACTGGCGGCATTCGCCCAGTTCGGCAGCGATCTCGACAAAGCCACCCAGGCACAGCTCAATCGTGGGCAGAGGCTGGTAGAAATCTTGAAGCAGGACCAGTTCTCGCCGCTGCCGTTTTCCAAACAAATTCTCATCATCTTTGCCGGAACCGGCGGGTTCCTCGACGATATGCCGGTGGACCAGGTGCGCGAATTCGAAAAAGAACTCTACAAATTTGTCGACACGACGAATCCCGGCTTGCTGCGCACCATCATGGAAAAGAAGATCCTCGATGACAGCCTGAAGCAGGAAATGGCCAAAGTCATAAAAGAATGCAAGCAGCAGTTTGTGGAAGCGCGGCAGGCAGCAGCAGCGAAGTAGCACTTGGCATTTGGCACTTGGCCCACACCAGGTTCGTGCCGTGGAGGACCCCCACGGCGCTAAATGCTAAGTGCCAAGTGCTGGTTTTAATTCATGGCTAACATTCTCGACATTCGGCGCCGCATCCGCAGCGTGACCAACACGCGGCAGATCACCAAGGCCATGAAGATGGTTTCCGCGGCCAAGTTGCGCCGCGCTCAGGACCGCGCGCTGGCGGCGCGCCCGTATTCGCAAATGCTCACCAACGTCCTCAAGTCC
>QIAS01000070.1:19245-19530 GCA_003225615.1 Acidobacteriota bacterium
GAGGAGAAGAACGTTCTGCTGATTGTGGTGACCGGCGACAAGGGGCTGGCGGGCGCATTTAACGCCAACATCCTCAAGGCCGCTACCCGCTTTCTGGATTCGAAATCAGGCAAGAACATCGAGATCGAAGCTATCGGGCGCAAGGGCCGCGACTTCCTGCGGCGCCGCTTCCCCGTGGCTGAAGCCAGGACAGCTGAGTCGCAGGAAACGGCTCGCATCACTATCGTCGGGGAAAAAGTTGGTGTGCTCAACAAGGTCGACTATGTGCTGGCGAACGAAGTGGCC
>QIAS01000211.1:0-3242 GCA_003225615.1 Acidobacteriota bacterium
TCTCCGCCGTCTGGCCGATCATGGCGCAACCGCATGACTCCAGAACGCGGTGGAACTCAGGCACCGAGAGACCCACGTTGAAGCCCGGAATGGACTCAAGCTTATCGAGGGTGCCGCCGGTGTGACCCAGTCCGCGCCCGCTGATCATCGGAACCACGAGGCCCGCGGCTGCCACCAGCGGGGCAAGCACGAGCGAAGTTTTGTCACCCACCCCGCCTGTGGAATGCTTGTCCACCTTTTTTGCGGAAAGGCTGGAAAGGTCCAGCACCTCGCCGGAACGCAACATGGCGTCAGTGAGTCCCGCAGTCTCGGCCTTCGTCAGGCCACGCAACACGGCCGCCATCAACCACGCTGAAACCTGATAGTCAGGAAAGTCCCCGTTGGTGGCGCCGGTGACTATGTATTCGATTTCTGCCCGCGAGAGCTCCAGCCCATCGCGTTTCTTGCGAATCACATCTACGGCGCGGATTGGACTTGCAGAACTGCTCTGCCGTGGCGTGCTCACTTAAGGCGGAATCCTTCTGGCAGGAGTTCGGTTATGTGGGCACCTGTCCAACCTTTCTTGCTTTGGAAAAACACTGTCGCCTCGGGCCCGAATTCGTAGATGACTTGTCGGCAGGCGCCGCAGGGGGAGCAGGGCACACCCTGGTCGTTGACGACGGCTACGGCGCGAATCATCATCTTCGGGCCCGATTTCGCCACCGCGGCGAAGATGGCGGTACGTTCGGCGCAGTTCGTCATGCCGTAGGAGGCATTCTCGACATTGCAGCCGAAAAATGTTTCACCTTTGTTCGTTAGCAGAGCTGCACCGACCTTGAACCTGGAGTATGGTGCGTAGGCATTCTTCATAGCAGCGCGCGCTGCTTGGAGCAGACGCTGGCGGTCCTTGGAGGACAAAAGTTGTTTTGCCATAGACGCAGAACGGTGCCCAGCTAAATTGCGCCTGATTGTAAACCTTGATGTGCAAATGCTCTATTTTTTATTAGCCCACTTCCAACAAATGCTGTTGTGTGCGTTAGGCGGCAACATAGTAATATCCTGCGTCTATGCCGAGCAGCAAGTCGAAAGTCTCCGCGAAAGTGCCAACGCTGACCTCGCAAAAAATGGCAAGAATGATTGATCACACCAACCTCCGCCCCGAGGCCAGCCGGGAACAGATCATGCGGTTGTGTGAAGAAGCCCAGGAGTACGGCTTCGGCGCCGTGATAGTCAATCCCGGTTACGTTGTGCTGGCTTGCTCACGACTATCCGGAAGCCAAACCAATGTGGGTGCGGTGATCGGGTTTCCTTTGGGAGCCACGCTGACCAGAGTGAAAGAGTTTGAGGCCAGGGAAGTGCTACGTCTGGGAGCTCGCGAGATTGATATGGTCATGAATATCGGAGCACTCAAGTCCGAGGACCGCAGATTGGTTGCCTTGGATATCAGCGCTGTCGCCGAGGTGACTCACGAATACGACGGATTGCTGAAGGTTATTCTGGAAACGGCTTTGCTCAGCGACATTGAGAAGGTGACGGCGTGCGAGATTGGTGTGGAAGCCGGCGCCGATTTTGTGAAGACCAGTACCGGATTTCTGGGCGGAACGGCAACGGTGGCCGATGTCGCACTCATGCGCAGGACCGTAGGGGCTGAAATAGGCGTCAAAGCTTCGGGCGGGATTCGAACGGCTAGCGATGCTATAGCCATGATTCAAGCGGGTGCCAACCGCATCGGAACCAGCAGCGGAGTAAGCATCAGCAGGGAAATGCGTGAGTCGACGAAGGGAAAGAAGTAGCCAACAAACAAGCACGAACTGCGCGATGGTCCTAGGTCATTGGGACTTCGCGCCCGTCAGTTCAGCCAGAGCCTTCTTGTAATCGGGATCGTCGGGAGATAGCTTGACTGCTTTCTCAAGCGCCTGCACCGCACGCGCCCGATCTCCGCGTTGCATATAAATCTGGCCCATCTCGTAATAGGCATCTGACTCCTTGGGATTAGCCAGCACGGTCTTCTGAAAGGCTTCGAGCGCTCCCTGCCAATCTTGCTGCCTTTCGAAAACCCTTCCCAACACGTACAGGTAGTCAGGGTTCCAGGGACTCGTGCGCAGGGCGACTTCAATTTCGCTGTGGGCCTTCGGAATGTCTCCTTCGGAGAACTCTATTTTGGCAAGCACAGCGTGCGTGGGACCGTTTTCCGGATCTTTGGAGAGTGCCTGGTTCAGCAATTCCAGCGCCGGCGAAAGCTGGTTTTGGCGGGCGAGATCGCCAGCCCGTTCGGCGAGGTGATCCGCCTCCATCTTCAGCCTTCGGCCCTTTTCCTCTTGCTGGGAGCGGTGTTCAAATTCACTTTGTGCCTGGCGGGCCAGTTCCGCCTGGTTGGAGCACTGGTAGGCGCGCACGAGCAAATACAGATTTGTCGTTTCTTTAGACTCGCTTTCAGTCAAGGGCTTGAGAAGATCTATCGCTTCTGCGCACTTTCCCACGCGTGTGGCCACCTTGGCCAGCAGCACACGGCTGGCGGTTATGGCCGGATCGAGAACGTAGGCTTGATGAGCGTCCGCGTAGGCATGTTCATTGTCATCCTGGTCGGCGTAAAGCATCCCTCTAAAGTGGTGAGCCGAGGCTGAACGTGGATCCCGCTGGATAGCCCGGTTGAATTGCTCTAGCGCTTTCTGCTGATCACCCTTGGCTTGGTATGCAACGCCGAGATTTACGTAAGCAGCAACCAAAGAAGGCTGTCTTTGCACCGCTTCTCGTAGTTCCCCGACCGCCTGATCGTAATACTGCAAGTGAATGTCGAGTCTCCCTAGTTCGACGAGGGCGGCACCGCTCTTGGGATGCTGGGCGCTTGCGCGTTGAAGTAGGCGCCGGGTCTCGTCGTAGTTGTAGATTTGGCGATAAGCACGGGCGAGGCCAATCGCCGTTTTTTCGTTCACGGGATCGAGCTTGAGAGCTGTTTGGTAAGCTTCGATGGCTTGCAGAACCTGGCCCGTGCTCAGGTACAACTCTGCGACTTTCAAGTTCAGCGTGGTTGAGCGTGGTTGAAGGCAAAGCGCCTGGCGATATTTATCGAGCGCCAGTTCCGATTTACCTTGGGACAGGGCAGCGCCCGCAGCATTTTCTAACTCCTTAATGCGGGTTTGCTGGGTTTGGCCGAAACAAGGATGCACAAGGCAGGCCGCGAGCAAAATCCCGCAGAGGAGTCTTAAAACTACGATCCGCCGGCCGTGTAGGCTTTTGCCACCAAAATGATGGCGAGAACATAA